>CATPBD010000021.1 GCA_955652265.1 uncultured Gemmatimonadaceae bacterium
ATCCTCAGCGTTCGCTTAGCCTCTCTTTTTTTCTTCCGCTTGTGCTCGATCCTCCGCCATATTGTGGTCAATGTAAACTCCTGTTGCGCCGCTACTTAGGTGCTGCTCCTTCGGCATATATTCGGGCATGTCAAACTAAACGTTTGAGACGCCTATATGCAAGGGATTTCTCAGTTCCCGCCGAGACTCCGCAGCGACAGGCGTCCTATGAACCATCGCGTCCACGCGGGCACAAGTTTCGCTTCGTCAACGCGTGCGGGCGAAGTACTACTCTCCACAAATCGAGGCGCCGCTCAGCAAACCGGAGCTCGTAATGGATCGCGGAAGTGAATTTCTGAAGAGCCAGGTCAACAACGCCGCCAAGCAGCACCAGGCATTTCTGGGCGCGCTAGAGGACCATGAGAATCAGGCGGACGACCAGCGCTTCCGTGACCTCTGCTCACGCCACATTCCCCACGCGCGCGAGCAGCAACGCATGCTCGAGGAGTACCAATCCCAGCTCGGCGCCGACGCCGGACGCGGAAAGAAGATCCTTGGCGCCGCCCTTGGGCCAGCGCGCGATCTCGCCGACGCAGCCAGGGAGAGCGACTTGCTGCGCCTTGCTGGTGACATCGTCATGGCGCGGCAATCGGAAGATGCGTTCAAGACGTTTCGCGAAGCCGGCAAGATGATGGGTAATCACACGCTCCAGGAGATTGGTGACATCGGTGAGCGCTATCAGGATGCGTATGTCAAGGAAGCGAACAGGCTGGTTCAGCACATGTTCGTTGAGCGCGTGCAGGGCATCGATGGCGTCGCGCGCGAGTCGTCCGCTACTCAGCTCGAAGCTTCTACCTGATCGTCTGCGAGGCATCCCCTGAGCGCCTTGCGACCAACGGCGCAGTCGTCCTGACACGATCCATCGGCGGAGCTAACTTCTCGGTATGACCGATGTCGTGTCGCTCGCCGCCGAACTACTCTCGATTCAATCGACAACGGGCTCCGAGGCGAGCACCGTGGACTTCGTATCGCGCTGGCTGGTGGGGCGCGGCTGGAATGTCACGCTTCAGGAGGTGAGCCGAGGACGCGCCAACGTCTGGGCATCGCGCTCGGGTGGAGGGGTGACGTTTTCCACCCATCTCGACACGGTTCCGCCTTATCTCCCGCCGCGGCTCGAGGGGAGCAGACTATACGGTCGTGGCTCCTCGGACGCCAAGGGGATTGCGGCGGCGATGATGGTCGCGGCGGATCGTCTCGTCAACGCTGGTGAAAAGCGAGTGGAGGTCCTGTTCGTGGTCGGAGAGGAAAAGGGTTCTGATGGAGCGAGAGCGGCGAACAACCTTGGAACGAAGAGTCGATTTCTGATCAACGGCGAGCCTACTGAGAGCAAATTGGCCAGCGGCGCCAAGGGGTCGCTGCGCGCTACCATCCGAACCCGCGGACGGGAGGCGCACTCGGCGTATCCGCACCTCGGGCGGTCCGCAATCGAGCCGATGCTGGATTTGTTGCCCACACTGCGGAAGCTTCCGCTTCCATCTGACCCCGTGCTCGGAGAGACGACCGTCAACATTGGAACGATCAAAGGCGGGACGGAAGCCAACATCATTCCCGCGCACGCTGAAGCGGAGATCATGTTCCGACTCGTCAGTGATGTCGAGCCTATCAAAAAGATGGTCATCGACTGGGCACAAGGGCATGCAGATGTGGAGTTCGGCTCGCACATCCCGGCGCAGAGATTTGCGACGGTTCCCGGCTTCGAGACTGGGCCCGTCGCCTATACGTCGGACATTCCACTTCTCTCGAACTGGGGCGAGCCATTCCTCTTCGGACCGGGCTCGATCCACGTTGCACATACGCCGGACGAGTTCGTTGACGTCGAAGAGCTGAGGGCCAGCGTCGACGCCTATGAAAGGCTGGCCAAAACACTGCTCGCGCGATGACACCTGTACAGTTGCCAGGGAATCGGAAAGCCAAGTGGCCGGTGGCGGTGCTGGGCGCGACCGGCGCGGTTGGGCAAATGTTCGTGCGCATGCTCGCCGACCATCCATGGTTCGAGTTGAAGGAGCTTGCCGCATCCGAGAGATCAGCGGGGAAGAGGTACGGTGACGTGACACGGTGGCTCGAGGGCCCCTCTCCGGCGGAAACGATCATGTCCCGTCGCGTCATTGCGTGTGATCCGGGAGTCGTGACTGCTCCAATCGTGTTCTCCGCGCTCGATGCGGTGGTTGCCGGTGAGGTGGAGATGGCATTCGCGCAGGCGGGAAAGTTCGTGCTGAGCAACGCGAAAAACTTCCGAATGGAGCCGGATGTCCCGCTGGTGATCCCGGAGGTAAACGGAGATCATCTCGGACTGCTCGAGTGCCAGCGAAGCAGACGCGGGTGGAGCGGAGGCATCGTGACCAACGCAAATTGCTCCGCTACGGTCGCCGCTGTGGCTCTCGCCCCATTGCATCAGAAGTTCGGTATTCGGCAGCTCTTTCTCTCGACGATGCAGGCAGTGTCGGGGGCGGGTTATCCGGGAGTGCCGTCGCTCGATATTCTCGGAAACGTCATTCCCTATATCGCGGACGAAGAGCCGAAGCTCGAGCGCGAGATGCTGAAGCTGCTCGGCACGTACGAAGACGGGGAAGTCGTGAGCGCGACTTTCAAGGTGAGCGCCCACACCAATCGGGTACCGGTGGAGCACGGTCATACGATCTGCATGACCATTGGCTTCGAGGACAAACCGACGCCAGAGGCGGCGATCCACACGATGCGCGAATGGAAAGGCCTGCCATCGACGTCGGCGCTTCCGACCAGACCAGCGCATCTTCTCGTCGTCACCGACGCCCCTGACCGGCCTCAGCCGAAGCGCGACGTAAACGCGGGGGGCGGGATGACGGTGACGGTTGGGCGAGTACGTCGTGACGCTGTGCTCGATCTCCGGATGGTCGCGCTCGGGCACAACACCGTGCGCGGTGCCGCCGGCGGGTCGGTTTTGAACGCGGAGCTGCTCGCCGCGAACGGCGCTTTCGATACCGCGTGATCGTCGTAAAGTTTGGTGGCACGTCGGTTGGCGATGCGGAGGCGATCGAGCGTGCCGCTGGCATCGTCAAAGAGCGCCTTGCGCGTCATCCGGCGGTGGTCGTGTCTGCCCTGGGTGGAGCGACAAATTCTCTCCTTGCGATCGGTGAGCAATCGGCGAAGGGCCATCTGATCGGCGCTCTGCGCGGTGTCGAGACACTGCGCGATCGGCACTTCCAGGAGTGCGAGAGGCTGCTTGGAACTACGAGCGAGGCTTCCGAAGTGGCAGCCGAAATGAGTGCCACCTTCGACGAGCTGGCGAGTCTAGCGGAAGCGCTATCCATTCTCGGGCACGCGACGCCGCGCAGCTTCGATGCGATCGCCGCGTTCGGGGAGCAATTGTCCTCTCATCTCGTCGCGGCCTTCTTCAAGCTCCGTGGAATTCCTGCCGAACACGTCGACGCCCGCGATGTATTCATCACCGACGACAATTTCATGACCGCGGAGCCACAGACAGAGGCGATCGCCGAGAGTGCGCGCGATGTCGTTCAGCCACTGCTTCAGGAGGGCAAAGTGCCGGTGATGGGCGGATTCATCGGCCGGACGCGGGCGGGAGTCACGACCACACTCGGGCGCGGCGGATCGGACTACAGTGCCTCCCTGCTCGGCGCCGCGCTCCACGCAGACGCGATCGAGATCTGGACGGATGTGGACGGGATGCTGACCGCCGATCCGAGAGTGGTCAAGGGATCAAAGCTGATCGAGCAGATCAGATTCGACGAGGCGTCCGAGCTCGCATCGTTCGGCGCGAAGGTGCTGCACCCGAACACGATCGCGCCAGCAGTCCGGCTCGGGATCCCGGTGTTCATCTATAATTCGCGGAAGCCCGAGGGCAAGGGAACGCGCATCACGTTTGATGCGCCGCGGCGAGCTGTGAGCGCGATTGCCGGAAAGGGCGGCATTACGTTGGTGAAGGTCGGCGCCGCGAAGATGCTGTTCGCGCGCGGATTTCTGCGGCGTGTGTTCGAGATCTTTGAGAAGAACGGCGTATCCGTCGACGTGGTCGCGACGTCGGAGGTGTCTGTGTCGGTTACTGTGGACGACCCGTCGGGGCTCGAATCTCTCATCGTGGATCTGTCGGCGCTCGGTGATGTGTCGGTGGAGCGCGATCGCGCGATCGTTGCCATCGTAGGCGGGGCGATCAGTGAGGATGGCGCTGCCATGGGTCGTGCGATCGGCTCGCTCGACGGGATCAAGGTGCACATGATGTCGTTGAGTGCCACGGGGATCAATCTCACGATCATCGTCGACGGCGATCAGCTCAACCCGGCCATAGATCGCCTGCACAGCGCCTTCTTCGGAAAAGGGAAGCGATGAGCAAACGGAGCATTGCGATAATCGGCGACGGGAAGATGGGTCAGGCCATCCGCGAGCTGGCGCAAGCGAAGGGCTGGAAAGTCGCGGCGATCCTCGGTGAACGCGAGAGCGCGGGCGGAAAGGGGGTCACCAGAAGTGCGCTCGCCGGCGCGGATGTAGCTCTCGAGTTCACAGAGCCGAAAGCAGCCGTTGCGAACATTACGGCTGCCCTGCGGGCCGGTGTGCCCGTGGTCGCTGGTACGACCGGATGGTATCAGGAGCTCCCTGCGGTAACTCGAGTCGCGAACGAATCAGGGACCGCGCTATTATGGTCACCGAACTTCTCCCTCGGCGTCAACGTGCTGATCGAGCTGGCGCGCCAAGCAGGAACGTTGATGCGGACCCTCGCAGAATTCGATGCGCACATTGTCGAGACTCATCACGCGAAGAAAAAGGACGCGCCATCCGGAACGGCGATTGCGATCGGCCACGCAGTGAGCGATGGATTGAACCGAGTCGTTCCGACGACCAGCGTCCGCACCGGATCGGTTCCGGGAACGCACGAGCTGATTTTTGACGGAGAGTTCGAGCAACTTTCTCTCACCCACGTTGCGCGAGATCGCCGAGTTTTCGCGGAAGGTGCGCTGGCTGGGGCAGACTGGCTGGTCGGCAAGCGAGGTGTTTTCACCATGCGCGACCTATTGAAACTTCCCGGCTAGGCCTGGCCCGGCAGGGTTTAACCAAAGCTCGCTCTTCGCGGCGAGAGCCGCGTACATTTATCGAATGAACTCGCCGCGGCTCGCCGGTTGTGGAACCGCTCTCGTCACGCCCTTCACCACATCGGGCGAGATCGACGAGCGCTCGCTGCGTGCGTTCGTCGACTGGCAAATCGCGAGCGGCGTTCACTTCGTCGTTCCGTGCGGATCCACCGGTGAAGCGGCAACGATGACGACCGCGGAGCATCGACGGGTCGTGCAGATAACGGTCGAGCAAACGGCGGGACGAGTGCCGGTCGTCGCCGGCGCAGCGTCCAACGATACCAAGAAGGCAATCGCGCTCTCACGCGAAATGGCCGCTGCAGGAGCGACGCACCTCCTTCATGCATCGCCGATGTACAACAAACCGCCGCAGCGGGGAATCGTCGCACACTTTCGCGCGATAGCCGACGCCGTAAAGACGCCGATCGTTGTTTACAACGTACCGGGTCGCACGGCGAGCAACGTCGAAGCGGCAACGACGTTGGAGCTGGCCGAGCACGAGAACATCGTTGCAGTAAAGGAGGCCTCCGGCAATCTCGCGCAGATCGGAGAGATCATCCGCCACCGTCCGGCCCGCTTCTCCGTTCTCTCCGGTGACGACCCTCTCACACTTCAGGTAATGGCTGACGGAGGCGATGGGGTGATATCCGTAACCTCCAATGCAGCCCCCACGCTCGTCGCGCAGCTGACGGAGCTTTGCGCGGCCGGTGATTTTGCCGCGGCGCGAGCCGTTCATCACAGGTTGGCGGAGTGGACCGCGGCGGCTTTCATCGAGCCGAATCCCATTCCCGCGAAAGCGGCGCTCGCGATGATGGGCAGGATGGCAAATGTAGTCCGCCTGCCGCTGGTCCCTTTGGCGGAGAAGTTCGAGCCGACCGTGCGCGCCGCTCTCGTTTCGGTGGGAGCCCTCACTGCGTGAACACCTCCACCCTCGGCGATGTTGAGGAGCGCGTAGAGGCGCTTGCCGCGACCCCTGCCGGATCGCCACTTCCGAAGGATGCGCGCGCCGTCGTCGAAAAACTTCTCTACGCGCTCGAGACGGGACTGGTCAGAGCGGCCGAGAAGGATTCCGCCAGCGGCCAGTGGCGCGCCGTTCCGTGGGTGAAGAGGGGAATTCTGCTTGGCTTCCGCGTCGGGGCTATGGTCGACATGTCGATCCGCACTGCCAATGATCACTTCGGATTCTCTTTCTTCGACAAAGACACGTACCCTCCGCGTCGACTCAAGCTCGCCGACGGCATCCGCGTCGTGCCCGGCGGGTCCACCATTCGACGGGGCGCGCACGTCGCCTCGGGTGTCGTGTGCATGCCTCCGATGTACGTGAACGTCGGAGCGTATATCGGGACAGGAACGCTGATCGACTCGCACGCGCTTGTCGGATCGTGCGCACAGGTTGGAGAGCGTGTTCACCTGAGCGCAGCGGCCCAGCTCGGCGGTGTGCTCGAGCCGGTCAACGCCTCTCCGGTGGTGATCGAGGACGATGTCGTGGTCGGTGGAAACTGTGGGATTTTCGAAGGGACTGTGGTCGGAAAAGGAGCAGTGATCGGCGCCGGCGTGGTTCTCACCCGAGGCACGCCGGTCTATGACCTCGAGCGCGAAACCATCCATCGTGCGGAGAATGGTCTCGTGCTCGTGATCCCCGAGAACGCGGTCGTCGTTCCGGGAGCGCGGCAGGCAAAAAGCAAATGGGCGCAGGAGCAGGGGATCTCGCTTCAGACTCCGGTGATCGTGAAATACCGCGATGAAAAGACCGACGCGGCGACGGCGCTCGAATCTTGGCTCCGCTGAGAGTTGCCGGCACCGTCAGAGTGCCCGGTGACAAGTCGATCTCGCACCGATCGCTGATTCTCGCCAGCCTCGCCGAGGGAGAATCACGCGTCACTGGCATTCTTGACTCCGACGACGTCCGCTCGACGGCGGACTCGCTGCGCGCACTAGGTGGCAACATCCCCGAACTGTCTTCCGAGATGCGAATCCGTGGCTCGGGTTTGCGCGGCCTGCGACCGCCGAAGCGCGCCCTCGATTGCGGGAACAGCGGAACGACGACGCGACTTCTCGCCGGTGTGGTCGCCGGGCATCCGTTCTCCGCGCGCTTCGAAGGGGATTCCAGTCTTAGCCGTCGGCCGATGAAGCGGATCGCCGAGCCGCTCAGCTACATGGGGGCGCAAGTCGATTTCGAGCGTGGCGACGGACTCCCGATGACGGTCCATGGTGTTGATCTTCGGAGCATCGATTGGGACACGAAGTCGGCGAGCGCGCAGGTCAAGAGCGCGATCCTGCTCGCGGGACTTGTCTCGCAGGTTGAGGTGCGGGTAACGGAGAGCGGTCGATCGCGGGACCACACGGAGAGGATGCTGCGCGCTATGGGGGTGGACGTAGAGAACGACCGAAACCGGGTCTGCCTCAAGCCTGCTCGGCGACTCACTCCACTTGATATTGCGGTGCCGGCGGATCCTTCATCGGCCGCGTTCTTCGTGGCGCTCGCCACGCTCGCGACCGAGGGAGAGCTGCAGCTCGACGATGTGTGCCTCAACCCGACGCGCATCGGATTTCTGGATGCACTCAAACGCATGGGCGGCGACATTCGCGCATCTGCTCGCCCTGGCGAGGGCGGCGAGGAGATCGGCACGTTGACTGTGCGTCCCGCTGCGCTCGCGAAAGCTCGCATCACGTGGGCGGAAGTTCCTGCGCTGATCGATGAATTGCCATTACTGGCGTGCGTGGCGGCAGCCGCGGGTGTCGAGCTCATCGTAACTGGCGCCGCGGAGCTCAGAGTGAAAGAGAGCGACCGGATCAGCGTGGTCGTTCAAAATCTGCGCGCGGTTGGCGCGTCTGCGGAGGAGCTGCCCGACGGACTGCAGGTTCGTGCGGGGCCGCGAGAGTTCTCGGGCGATGTCGACCCGCGAGGCGATCACCGAATCGCAATGGCGTTTGGTGTTCTTTCAGCGGTGTCGGGGAATCGCATCAAGATTCGCAATCCGGAATGTGTCGCCGTCTCGTACCCGAAGTTCTGGGAAGATCTGAGGCGCGTGGCTTCATGAAGCGACGCACTTCCGTCATTGCGATCGATGGGCCCGCGGCTTCGGGCAAGTCGTCCACCGCGCAAATGGTTGCGGACAAGCTTGGATTCCTTCACGTCGATTCAGGGTCGCTCTATAGGGCCGCGACGGCCGCAATCCTGCGCCGGGAACACGATCCGTCGCGCTGGACGGAGCAGACCGTGCTCGACGCCGCGAGACCGGTGGAGCTGTGTGCGGCTCGCACTTCCTTCTACCCCGTCCTCGAGGGAAAAGCGATCGAGGAAGAAATTCGCAGCGCCGACGTGACGCGCCACGTCTCGCGCGTTGCGCAGATGCCTCGCGTGCGTGAGTGGGTGAATGAAAAAGTTCGCGACGCCGCGAGCTCGAGAAATGTCGTCGTGGACGGTC
The DNA here is from genome assembly GCA_955652265.1 of uncultured Gemmatimonadaceae bacterium. Lineage (GTDB taxonomy): Bacteria > Gemmatimonadota > Gemmatimonadetes > Gemmatimonadales > Gemmatimonadaceae > UBA4720. Next base: position 8,525 of record CATPBD010000021.1, read on the forward strand.
GCGACATGGGCACCGTCGTATTCCCCGACGCTGAGCTCAAGATCTTCCTCGTCGCCGACTCGCGTGAGCGCGCTCTTCGGCGCCTCCGTCAGACGGGAACGCCGACGTCGGAACAGTTGCTTGACGACGAGACTATACGCATTAAGGAACGCGATGCGCGTGACGCGAAGCAGACCGTTCCCGCCGAGGATGCCGTCACCATCGATACGACAGCTCTGACGCAAGCGGAGCAGGTGGCGCAAATCGTAGCCCTTTCGAAAGAGCGCGCGGAGTGAGAGCTTTGCGTGCGTTTTTGCTGCTCCGCATCAGTACTTCCTCTGAGGAGGCCGTTCGCTAATGCGTAGATTCACTGATCGGGCAGGTCTCGACTGGAGCGCCTTCGAAGCTGCGCGACCAGCTGGTCTTCCCGATCGCAGGCAGAAGCCAGCGAGCGTCAGCGTCGCCTTCAAGTGCGACGATGGGACTGAGGTGTCGATGGAGCTTCCGCTCGGCGCCCTCGAAGGACTTACCGACGAGGAACTGATTCTTCTGCTGACCAGAGGTCTCAAGTAGTCGCGATTGAGCGGAGTTAAGACACGCCGCGGCGTTGACCTCGAAAGGCGAAGCGTCTACATTTAAAGGCTTGATTCGAACGCACTCAACCCTTTAACCAGCAACATGATAGACTCGCCAAACGAAACACAAACCACTACCGGCACGACGCTGACCGCGCGCGAGAAGCGCGATCTGCAAAAGGCGCAGCTGCGTCCGCTTGCCAACCTGAGACCCGAGCTCTACGACGAGGACGATTACTCGCAGGACGAGCTCGAGACAATGATGGAGATGTACAACGGGACGATGGCCTCGATCGAAGAGGGCGAGATCGTCAAGTCCCGCGTGCTCGATATCCGTGACAACATGGTCGTCCTCGACATCGGATTTAAGTCAGAAGGGACGATACCGCTCGAAGAGTTCAAGGATCTCCCCGATCTCAAGCCGGGCGACGAAGTCGAAGTTCTTCTCGAGCACCTGGAGGACCAGGAAGGATCCGTGGTCCTCTCGAAGAAGAAAGCGGACTTCATGCGCGTCTGGGAGCGCATCCGCGTCGCCTATGAGAGCGATGAACCGGTGCGTGGCTCGTTGATCAAGAAGATCAAGGGTGGCGTAGTAGTCGATTTGATGGGAGTCGATGCATTCCTGCCGGGCTCGCAGATCGCGCTCCGTCGCGTTCCGAACGTCGACGAGCTGCTCGGCCAGACCTTCGACTTCAAGATCATCAAGCTCAATAAGCGCAGACGGAACATCGTGGTATCACGCCGCGTCATCCTCGAGCAGGAGAGGGCAGGGAAGCGCGAGAAGCTGATGAAGGAGCTGCAGAAGGACCAGGTGCGGAAGGGAGTTGTCAAGAACATCACCGACTTCGGCGCATTCATCGATTTGGGTGGCGTCGACGGGTTGCTCCACATCACCGACATGTCGTACGGACGCATTCAGCATCCGTCCGAGATGGTTCACATCGGCCAGGAGCTCGAGGTCAAGGTTCTGGACATCGATTGGGACCGCGAGAGAATCTCGCTCGGACTCAAGCAGCTCCAGAGCTATCCGTGGAAGGACGTCGCCGAGAAGTATCCGGTCGGCACTCGCGTCTCCGGAAAAGTGGTTTCAATCACCAACTACGGCGCTTTCATCGAGCTCGAGCCGGGCATTGAAGGACTCGTTCACATCAGTGAGATGAGCTGGACGCGCAACGTGCGTCATCCGTCGAAGCTGGTGTCGATTGGCGAAGCGATCGAGGCGGTCGTGCTCAAGGTCGATCCGAACGAAGAGAAGATCTCGCTCGGCATGAAGCAGACGGAGCAGGATCCATGGATGATGCTGCCGGAGAAGTATCCGGTCGGCACGCGTCTCAACGGCAAGGTTCGGAACCTCACGAGCTTCGGCGCCTTCGTCGAGATCGAACCGGGCATCGATGGATTGATCCACATCTCCGACATGTCGTGGACCAAGCGCGTGCAGCATCCTTCGGAAGTCGTGAAGAAGGGTGATTCGGTGGATGTCGTGATCCTGAATGTGGATGCTGAGAACAAGCGAATCAGTCTTGGCCTCAAACAAGCCACTGAGGATCCGTGGCTCAGGATCGGTGAGACCTATCCGGTCGGCACCGAGCTGCGCGGCAAGGTCGTGAGATTGATGGACAAGGGCGTGGTCGTCGATATCGGCAACGACATCGAAGGCTTCGTTCCGGTGAGCCAGCTCAATTTCGGACAGCCGGTGAACAGTCCGGCTGACATCGTCTACGAAACGATGAATCTCGATC
>CATPBD010000022.1 GCA_955652265.1 uncultured Gemmatimonadaceae bacterium
CCTCTGACGCACGGCGGTTATCGTGCACTCAAACCCAATCACACGTGGAGATTGACATGACTGATCTAAAGACTTCCAGGCACTCGTGCATAGCGTGGGGCGCTATCGCGATGATGGCGCTCGGAGCGTGCGCTGGAGCACGCGCGGCCAAAGTGCATACACGAACTGTGAGACCGGCGAACGGTGCTGTCCGATCGGACTCTGCACCACATCAGATTCCGGTCCCCGAGATTAAACCGTTGGTCGGAGAGCTGATGGCGTAAGTTCGCCCACCGCTCGGTAAAATCCGGAATCTTGAAGCGAGTCCAGAGAACAATAGTGGTACAACTGCCCCGGACGCTCGAATACTGAGGGGGTGCACTTCGACTCTCCGGTCCGCACTTCTTCACACCGGTAATGAGGCCACAGGACGTCGATAGCAGGATGAGCATCATTAGGCCGACGTTTGAGCAGTCCCCTAAACGCGACGGCTGTTGCGATGGCCAGGCGAAGGCGGAGGCTTGATCGCGGAGATAGTAGCTGACCGGCAGTAGGGCGAAGACCAACTTGCAAACGAGCAGTATTCCGACTAGCAGAGCGTAGGTCGCTAGCGAGCGCGTCGAGACTGGAAGCCTTCGTATTTGCAGGTTGCCTTCTGGATAGGTGGGAGCGCGGACACAAGGAACGCGGGCCGCACTTACCCGTACGGAAGGGCCGACGGTGAGTTTCCGATTCCGAGCACGCGGCTAACTGCCCCCAAAATCCGGCCGCAACGCAACTGCCTCCCGCAGATAGATATGCGTGTCGAGTAGTCTTGGCGCGTGCAGCTCTACCTGGACGAGCGTTCTGAGACAGCGCGGCATCGACCCCTCCACCGGAATCTCGCTGGCGCAAAGGAGCGGCACGCCGACCCAGCCCATCTCGCGCGCGGCCAACGCGGGGAAGACCGAGCGAAGGTCCTGAGTCAAAGTAAAAAGCACGCTGACGATTTCATCCAGCTCGAGATAGTTCCGCTCGACGATTTGCCCCAACAGCTCGCGCGTTGCCTCCGCGATCTGTTGCGGGTCGTCTTCTTCGACCGACGTGGCTCCGCGAATCGCGTGCGTGCGTCGCCACAGGCCACTGCGCTGGGAAACCACGGCCACGAATCGCGTATGATTGTCGCGCTGATCCTGAATTCCTTCCTCGAGCACCACCAGCCCGTAGCGCTCCGCTGCTGCTCCACTCGCGATCGCCGCGAGCGATAGATCTCCGCGATCCGCGACCTCGCGCGCGGCGCCGCCGGTGTCGAACATGTTGTTCGGCTTGATCCACGGATGGCTCTCGAAGAAGCGACTGCACTGCGCGAGAGCGATCGGATGACTCGACGCGCTGCTCAATCCCTGCAGCGTCGCGCCTTTTGGAGCGAGCAGACAGTGACGCACGGGAACGAGCGTCTCGCCGACTGTTTGCATTCCGGGATACGCCGCAAGAGCATCCCATGCCACCTCGACTCTTCCGACGATGGAATTCTCGACGGGGATCACGCACGCGTCGGCGTCGCCTTCGTAAACTGCGCGAACTGCGCCCGTGAATGTTGGAACGGGTATGTGTTGCACCGGATGACGCCATATCTGCGCAATCGCGCTCTCGGCGTACGCGCCGCGGTCTCCCTGAAATGCGACCCGCATCGTCAGATCTCGCCCGCGCGCGTCAGCAGACGAGTGCGGCCCCTCACAATCCTGCGTAACGCTTGGGATTTCAACATGACTGCCCCGACAGAAGGTTGGCGACTGGGCTGTCGCTATTGCGGGGCCCCGAAAAGAGAAGGCCCCCGCGATTGCGGAGGCCCGGAGTCTGTTGCGACGTCTCTCTACTTTACTGCACGCGCGACCGGGGCCTCCGTTGTAGCTGAAGAAGTCCATAATAGCTCGCGCTAAGGGAGAGGTTGCTCACGCGCGAAGGATAGGATCGCGCCCGGCAAAAGTAAATAGGGTGATATCCGGGTTGTGGCCAATCCGCCGGGGTGGGGTTTCATGGCCTTATGCGACACTGTAGTTATCTATATGCAGTGTGAACGTGAGTTTTTCTCGCGCCCGCTCCATCCTCGCACTAAAAATGCGACGATGTGGCGGTTTATCCCCACCAGGCGCTTATGCGATCACTCGTTCCGATCCTCTTAGTCACACTTTGCATCGCGTGCACTGCAAAGGATTCAGGCACAACCACCAAGGCCGATACATCGACTACTACTGCCTCATCGACCACCGAGACGCCCATCAGCTCGACCGAAACTGCCGTCGCACCCGAGGTGAATCCCCCCGGAGATATTCCTGATTCGCAGGCTTTCGTCAAATACACCAGCACCGCCGGCCACTACCAGCTCGAAGTGCCGGAAGGCTGGGGGCGCACCGAGAGCAGTGCCAACGTCACCTTCGTCAACAAATTCGACGGTGTCAGTGTGGCCGTCGCGCCCGCGTCCGCCGCACCGACTGCGATCAGTACGCGAACAAAGGAAGCCAAGCAGATTCAGTCGCAGGGCCACGCCGTCACAATCACGGGCGTTTCGGAGGTCAACCTGCCCGGTGGCAAAGCCGTGATGATCAAGTACACATCGAACTCCGACCCGAACCCGGTGACAAACAAGCGCGTCCGTCTGGAGAACATCGCGTACATCTTCTACAAGAGCGGAAAGGAAGCGACACTCACGGTCTGGGCTCCGCAGGGGGCAGACAACGCCGATCAGTGGAACCGGATGGCCAACAGCTTCCAGTGGGTATGACATCTCCCGCGGGGAGCTCGGCACTCGCTTCCGCCGTAACGCCGGCGATCGAAGCACGTGAGCTGTACCGCTTCTACCACATCGGCGACGACGAGACGCAGGCGCTGCGGGGCGTGAGCATGGAGGTGAACCCCGGCGAGATCGTCGCTGTCGTCGGTCCATCCGGAAGCGGGAAATCGACTCTCATGGCGTGCATTGCCGGGCTCGACGAGCCGGACGGCGGCTTCGTCTACATCAATGGCGAGCGTCTCACCCGTCGTGACGAGAAGGCTCGAGCCAGCCTCCGCGCGCGCTCGATCGGAATCCTGCTCCAGAGCGGAAATCTGTTCGACCACCTGACCGTGCGGCAGAACGTCCGACTCAAGATGGATCTCGCCGGTCAGGTCGATGTCGCTCGCGTTGGCGAAGTGCTGGAGCTGGTAGGGATCAGAAAGCGTGGCGACGCCTATCCCCCGCACCTCTCGGGGGGCGAAGCGTCGCGCGCGGGTCTCGCTGTTGCGCTCGCTCCACGTCCTCCGATTATCATTGCCGACGAGCCTACCGGCGAGGTGGACAGCGAAACGGAGCAGCGCATCCTCGCTCTGTTCGAGGACCATAGGAAGCGCGGCGGCGCAGTTCTCATCGTCACCCACAGCGAAGCGATCGCGGAGCGCGCGGATCGCGTCATATACATCGAGGACGGCAAAATCCTGAAGGCTCCGAAGTGACCAGCGACCGCGTTGCCGAAGCGATCGATGTAAAACGGGTATTCGGAACGAACGGCAGCCGAGTTGTGGCCGTGCAACATGCGACATGCCGGATCGAGCGCGGCGATCGCATCGCACTCGTCGGTCCGTCCGGGAGCGGCAAGTCCACACTACTCCATCTTCTCGGCGCCCTCGACGAGCCCACCAGCGGCACCGTTCGCTGGCCAGCGCTCGGCGAACGGGAAACACTCCGTCCGTCGCAAATCTCCTTCGTCTTTCAGACAGAGAGTCTCCTCGCACCGCTCACCGTCCTCGAGAACATCGAGGTTCCTCGACTACTCGCCGGTGCGACCGCCGAGGAAGCGCGCCTCGAGGCGTCCGAGATACTCGAAGCCCTCGACCTCAGCGAGCTCGCCGACAAGCTGCCTGAGGAAATTTCTGGTGGACAGGCTCAGCGCGCAGCGGTTGCACGCAGTCTCATCACGCAGCCCGCGCTGATTCTCGCCGACGAGCCGACCGGCCAGCTTGATCGTCGCACTGCCAAGCATCTGCTCGACCTCCTCCTTCGCCGCCTGAAGGGCACCGACGCCGCGCTCGTCATCGCCACGCACGACCCGGCCGTCGCCAGCCGCATGGAGACGCAGTGGACGATGGATCACGGAGTGCTGCGATGAGCGCGATCATGATCTGGCTCTCCGGTCTCGTGCGCCGTCGTTACGGCCGGATGCTGCCAGCAGTCTTAGGGGTCAGTCTCACGATCGCGCTGCTGGCGATACTCGGCATCTTCATCAATGCCAGCGCCGCGACGATGACGCGCCGAGCGCTCGGGGATGTCCCGGTGGATTGGCAGATCGAGGTGGTACCGGGCGCGGACGTCGCCGCGGTCGAGGAGCAACTGAACAAATTGGCGCGCGTGCGGACGGCCGATCCGGTCGGGTACGCGAACGTGGACGGATTCACGGCGAAGAGCGACGGCACCACGCAGACGACGGGCGCGGGCAAAATCCTCGGCATCACGTCCACGTACTGGGCGGATTTTCCCGCGATGTTGAGGCCGATGCTCGGTGCCACCGACGGAATTCTGATTGCGCAGCAGACGGCCGCCAATCTTCACGTCTCCGTCGGCGACACTGTGACGATCACTCGCCTCGGCAGCCTTCCACCGGTCAAAGCGCGTATCGATGGCGTGATCGACCTGCCACAGGCAGATGCGTTGTTTCAGGCGGTGGGAGTTCCGGCGGGAGCGGCACCACAGGCACCGCCCGACAATGTGCTCGTCGTCCCGATGGAGACCTGGCAGCAGTGGTTCGATCAACAGGCTGTGGTGAGCGTCGGGACAGTTCACACGCAATTGCACGTGCGGCTCGATCACACGCTGCTGCCGGCCGATCCGCGCGACGCGTTCACGTACGTCCAGCAGCTCGCGAATAACTTCGAGGCCCGCGTGGCCGGGAGCGCGATCGTCGGGAACAATCTCGCGGCACGGCTGGATGCCGTGCGTGCAGATGCACTGTACGCGCGCGTTCTATTTCTATTCCTCGGCCTTCCTGGCGCGATCCTCGCCATCATCCTCACGTTCGCGGTAAGCGCGACCGGAGGAGATCGGCGCCGCCGCGAGCAGGCACTCCTCAGAGTGCGCGGAGCGACGACGCCCACGATTCTGCGTCTCGAGGCGCTCGAAGCGATCGTCGTCTCCATCGCCGCCGTGATCATCGCGCTCATCATCACTTGGGCGATCATCTACCAAATGGTGACGATCCCCCTCGCCGTCCGGCAGACAGTCGTGGTGGTAGTCGTAGCGCTCGTGATCGGGATCGGTACCGCGCTCGCGGCGGTGATAATTCCAGCCTGGCGCGCGGCGGGCGAGTCGTCGGTGAGTGCGGGCCGAGTCAGGGTAGGCCGCGGCGAAAGTCCATTCTGGGAGCGGACGTGGATCGATCTCATCCTGCTGGCGATCGCGGCCTTCGCATACTGGCGCGCTGCGGCGGCCGGATATCAAATCGTTCTCGCGCCGGAAGGTGTCGCCGCAACGTCGGTTTCTTACGAATCCTTCCTGGCGCCGCTCGCGTTCTGGATCGGCGTCGGACTTTTGGTGACGAGACTCTTCCGGCACGGCCTGGCGGGAGGACGCGCGTTTGTGGCGAGCTTCTTCAGACCACTCTCCGGCGCGCTGTCGCCGATCGTGGCGGCGTCCGTATCGCGCCAGGCTCGACTGATCACGCGCGGTGTCGTGCTGGTGACGCTCGCATTTTCGTTCGCGGTGTCGACGGCGGTGTTCAACACGACTTACAACGTTCAGTCGCGGGTCGACGCTGCACTCACGAACGGCTCCGATGTCACCGTGACCGGAACGACTCCTTATCCGGCGGGGCTGCTGCTCGATAGCATCAACAAGGCGCCGGGAGTGCGCGCGGCGCGAGCGATGATCCATCGCTACGCGTACGTCGGAAACGATCTTCAGGACATCTACGGCATCAACGCGCTCAACATTGGCGATGCCGCGGACCTGTCGAACGCGTTCTTCGCCAGCAACGATGCGCGCGGGACCATGCAGAAGCTGGCCGCACAGCCCGACGGCGCGCTGCTGTCCCAGGAGACGGTCAACGACTTCCAGTTGAAGGTTGGCGACGTGGTCAATCTTCGTCTGCAGAACGCGAAGGATCACAAGTATCACGTGGTTCCGTTCCACTTCATTGGCGTCGTGCGTGAATTCTCGACGGCGCCCAAGGACTCCTTCATCCTGGCCAACGAGGGTTACGTCGCGTCGCAGACGGGCGATTCCGCGCGCGAGGTGGTGTTGATCCGCGGAAATATCCCGCCGGCGCAGCTTGCGACGCGGATCAAGGCCATTGCCGCCGACCTGCCGGGCGCTCGCGTCACCGACCTCGGCTCCGTCCTGAAAACGATCAGCTCGAGTCTCACCGCCGTAGATCTGCGTGGACTGACGTGGATCGAGCTGTCGTTCGCGATTCTGCTCATCGCGGGAGCAAGCGGACTCGTGCTTGGGCTCGGACTAATCGAGCGCCGCCGCGATTTCGCGCTGCTGGCCGCGATGGGTGCGAAGAGTCGGCAACTGGGCGCGTTTCTCTGGACGGAGGGCCTCATCATTCTCGTCGCGGGAATGGTGCTGGGCTTTCTCACCGGCTTCGCGATCGCGCAGATGTTGGTGAAAGTGCTGACGGGCGTGTTTGATCCCGCTCCGCAGTCGCTGGCGATTCCCTGGAGTTATCTCGGGGTGCTGATCGCTGCTGGGATTCTCTCTACCGTTCTCGCGGTGATGATTGCGCAGAGAGTCTCGCAGAGTCGGGCGATCGAGGCGCTCCGCACTATTTGAGGCCTCGGCGTCGAGATCGCGGCGCGGCGCGCGCAACTCTGCTCAGCTTCGACGTTATCCAAAGGAATGAAAAATCTAGTCCTCGACGTACCCGCGCGGATCGAGCGTTTCAACAAGGGCCGCGAACCGGAGCGACTCGCGCTCAAGTATCGAGCGATGTGCAAGTCACCCTTTTCGTTTTTTCGGGGCACGGCGCATCTGTTCTGGGAAGACCTTGGCGCGCGAAGGAGCGCTCTACCCGGCAGTCCGCTGGTTTGGGCGTGCGGAGATCTTCACCTGGAAAATTTCGGAAGCTTTCAGGGCAACAACGGTCTTTCCTACTTTGACCTGAATGACTTCGACGAAGCTGCTCTTGCTCCCGCGATGTGGGAAGTGTCGCGCTTCGTCGCGAGCGTCTATGTCGCTGCACCGGTGCTCAATCTGACCCGCGCTCAGGCGAATGAGCTCGTGAAGTTGTTTCTAGAGGCATACCAGACGGCGCTCGGCAACGGCAAGGCGCGCTGGATCGAGCGTGCGACTGCGAGCGGGATGGTGCGGACACTTCTCCAGCGAGTAGGCAGACGTAAGCGAGCGAGTCTCATCGACTCGCGCACGACCTGGAAGAACGGGAAGCGCCGCATTAGGATCGATGGCCAGCATGCGCTACCGGCTACCGATGGTCAGCGAAGGGAGGTCGCTCGCTGGCTCGCCAAATTTGCGAAGTCGCAGCCTGATCCCAAGTTCTTCAAGCCTCTGGATGTCGCCCGTCGCGTGGCAGGGGTCGGAAGTCTCGGCCTCGACCGGTATGTCGTGTTGGTCCGAGGAGATGGCGGTCACGATGGCAACGCTATCCTCGACGCGAAGCAGGAGGCGCCTTCGTGTCTGGCCAGATTCGAAAGGCTGCGGCAGCCGGCGTGGAAGAGCGAGCCGGATCGCGTCGTCGCCATTCAGCAACGCATGCAGGCGATCGCGCCCGCGATGCTCGATGCGATGAGGATCGGGCGTGGCGGTTACGTCCTGCGCGAGCTCCAGCCGACCACCGATCGTTTGCGCCTCGAGGACGTGAGAGACAATCCGCGTCATGTTCGCTCTGCGGCGAAGGCAATGGGTCACGTCACCGCCTGGGCGCAACTGAGAAGCAGCGGACGTCAAGGCTCCGCAATCGCCGACGATCTCATCGCTTTCGCCAGCGCCAGCGGCTGGGAGCGACGCCTCATCGATTACGGCCGATCGTATGCCGCCCAAGTCCAGCGCGACTTCAAGCAGTTCGTCGAAGCGCAGAAGGAACGGGTGTGAAAGTCAGCCCATTGGCAGGCAAGCCAGCGCCCGAATCGATACTCGCGAATATCCCGCGACTCATGACGGCGTATTATGCGCTCGAGCCCGATCCGGAAATCGCTCCGCAGCGGGTCGCGTTCGGTACTTCAGGACACCGGGGAACATCTCTCGAGTGCTCGTTCAATGAGGAGCACATCCTCGCCATCACCCAGGCGATCTCCCTTTATCGCCGGCAGAACGGCATAGACGGTCCGCTTTTCTTAGGGATAGACACTCACGCTCTCTCGGAATCAGCCTTCGCCTCCGCCCTCGAAGTACTCGCCGCCAACGACGTGGAGGTGATGATCGACGATCGTGACGGCTATACGCCGACCCCCGTCATCTCGCACGCAATCCTCACGTACAACCGAGGCAGAACTCAAGGCCTCGCCGACGGCATCGTCGTCACCCCTTCGCACAATCCACCGGAGGATGGTGGATTCAAGTACGACCCGCCCAACGGCGGTCCCGCGGACGCTGGCATCACCGGCTGGATTCAGGATAAGGCAAACGAGCTTTTGGTCGGCGGTCTGAGAAATGTTCGACGGGTTCCGTTCCAGAGAGCCCTGCGTGCCGAGACGACGCACCGGCACAATTACATGGACGCGTATATCGGCGAGCTCGCGACGGTGGTCGACTTCGATGCAATTCGCGGCGCCCAGCTGAAGCTGGGCGTCGATCCCCTCGGTGGCGCAGGCGTCCGCTACTGGGGAA
>CATPBD010000023.1 GCA_955652265.1 uncultured Gemmatimonadaceae bacterium
CTCGACACCGGGCTACGCGGTGCTGAGCGCGGCGACGAGAACCAAGCTTGCGACGCTGGAAAAGGGACAGTTGATGATTCGGCATCCACATTTCACGCAACCAATTTTCGTTCGCTTCCCGCGTCCATCCGTGATGCAGGGACGCGAGGGCTCAGAGCGCTATCCGCAGTCGAACGAGATTTCGCTCGATGCGGCGATTCTCCGCGGTCTCAGGCCGCTCGATCCGACGATAACGCTGCCATGGGTCCAGGAGATCACTGCCCTTTACACCGAGCAGGAAGTGATTCGCGCGCGCAACGCGACCATTCTCGCCCGGCCGAAGGATGTGAAAGCGTACTTCAGCTCCCAGTTCCGGAAGATCATTCGCGCCCAGCCGGCTCAGCGTCCCATGGCGGGAAGCATTCGTTCCGTTCCTGAGAACGATCCGTATGGGTTTTAGCGCTCTCCTCGCATTGCTTGTTTTCGCTACCGCTGCGGGGGGTCAAGCCGTACTCCTGCAGATCCGCCCCCACATTGGCGACACGCTGCGCATGCACCTGTCCCAGTCCGTGGAGATGACGGGCACGACGCGTGGTCTTCGGCACGATACTACAACCTCCATGACGACGTCGATCGAGGTGTTCACTCGGGCCATCGCGCAGCAATGGACATCGAGCGGCACCCTGATGCAGACAATCACCGACTCGGTCGCGATGACTCCCGCGTCGGCCGGCTCGCTCGACGAACTCAGGCGTCGTGCGATGCAGGCGAAACCAGTCTGGCTTCGCGTCTCAACCGACGGCGGCATGGAGATGGTTGATGACGGCGACCCCAACAGTGAGCTGCGCCACATCTTCGGCGAGATGCCGGCGGTGCTGACACGTAACCCCGTTGCGATCGGAGAAAAATGGACGAGGGAGATGCAAATCCCGCTCAGTAGCGAGCCCGGTGCAGTCGGTTCGGTGCGCGCTACCTTTCGGCTGGATTCGCTGGGAAGAAATGGCGACATCGCCTATATCTCGATGCGCGGGACGATGTCGCGAATCAACACGCCGGGCGCCGCCCCTGCGGGGCCGGGTTACGGCACCTCGGGCCAGCTCGCGGGAACAATTCAGATCGATCGACGGCTTGGCTGGATTACTGACTCGAAGAGCAGCATCATCGTGAGGTCGACGATCTCATCGGCTCCGACCAGACCGGGCGAGCCAGAGAGGGCGCCAATGCAGGTGCGCACGAAAATCACGCAATGGATACGGGCGGTACGCGTACGATGAGATTGGTTCACCTTTCCGACATACATCTTGGCTTCCGGCAGTATCAACGGCAGATGCCAACCGGGATCAATCAGCGAGAGGCAGACATCGCAACTTCGTTGCGTCGGGTGATCGATACCGTAATCGAGCTGCGTCCAGATCTCGTTCTCATCGCGGGCGATGTCTTTCACACCGTTCGACCCACAAATCCAGCCATCCTGCACGCGTTCCTTCAATTCTCGCGGCTAATGCACATGCTTCCCGACACGACCGTGGTGATGGTAGCGGGGAATCATGACACTCCTCGCACGGCGGAGACCGGCTGCATCCTTCGTCTCTTCAAGCCACTTGGTATCAACGTCATAGACGGGGAGGCGCAACGCGTTTCGGTTGACAGGCACGACCTCATGATCCTGGCTGTTCCGGACATGCAGGGCAAACGACCTTTGCTCGAGCCGGATCCGAGCGCGAAATACAACATTCTTCTCCTCCACGGCGAGATCGAGGGTGTCCTGCCCAAGTACGGCCGGGAGCTCGATCGCTCGCCGATGGAGATCACCCAGGAAGAGCTCGGCGCCCACAAGTGGGATTACGTGGCGCTCGGACATTATCACGTCTATCGCTCCGTCGCTCCCAACGCGTTCTACTCCGGATCACTCGACTATACGAGCACAAATCCGTGGGGCGAGCTGGCAGAGGAGCGCGAGGCAGGGATCGCGGGGAAGGGAATCATCGAACACGATCTCGCGAAAAAAACGCACACCTTTCATCCGGTACCACCGTCGCGGCCATGGGTAGATCTCGCCGCGCTCTCCGGGTCGGGACTTTCTCCCGCCGCGCTCGACGAGGCGATTCGTAACGCGTTGGAGAATTGTGAGGGGGGCATCGACGAAAAGATCGTGCGGTTGGTCGTGCGCGACGTGCCGCGGCACATACTGCGCGAGCTGGATCACAAGGCGCTGCGTGAGTACAAGCGGAGGGCGCTGCACTTTCACCTTGACACCCGCCGCCCCGAGATCGTGCGCCCTGAAAAAGGTCAGGCCGCGCCCGGACGTCGCGCATCCCTCGCCGACACCGTACGCGACAAGCTGGGCTCGCGCGTTCTCACCGAGAACATCGATCGCGAAGCTCTCGTCGAGCTCGGCCTGCACTATCTCCGGGAAGCCGATGCCGTCGCCGGTTCGGCGACGGAGGATGCGACTGCGTGAGACTGAATAGTCTCAGCCTCACCAACTTCCGTCAGCACGCGCGGACAGAGATCCGCTTCGACACGGGCCTCACCGGGATCATCGGTCCCAACGGCGCCGGGAAGACGACAATCCTGGAGGCGATTGCCTGGGCGCTGTACGGAAATACGGCGATCCGCGGGAATCGTGAGTCGATCCGATTCATAGGCGCCGGGGCGAGAGCGCCTGTCGAAGTACAGCTGGACTTCGAGCTTGGGTCACACCGGTATCGCGTCGTTCGCGGCCTCACCAGTGCCGAGCTCTATCTCGATGACGCCGAGACGCCGATCGCCAACTCTATTTCGGGAGTGACCGAGCTTTTGCAGCGCCGGCTCGGAATGTCACTGTCGGAATTCTTTCACACGTACTTCACTGGGCAGAAGGAGCTGAGCGTGATGGCGGCGATGACGCCAGCCAAGCGCGGTCAGTTCCTCTCCCGAGTCCTGGGTTACGAGAAGCTGCGCATCGCCCAGGAGCTTACGCGCGAGAAGCGAAATCGTGTGCGGGCGTCGATCGACGGAATGCAGCGCGGAATGCCGGATCCCGAAGCGGTCCTTCGGTCGCTCGCCGAGGCAGCTTCACGGAGGGAAGAGGCGGAGGCGCGCGCGCATCAGGCTGCGCATCGCGGGGCGGTCCGCGCCCGGGAAATGATGGCGGTCGAGCCGCGGTGGGAGATGGTGCAGCGGCAGCGCGAGCAGTCTGCACAACTCCTCACGCAGATCACTGTCGCCGAGGAGAAGGAAGCGGCGCTGCACCGCGATGCGGAGCGCGTCACCCGGGAGCTCGACGGCGTGCAGGCGGCGCGCTCGCAGCTCGATAGTCTCCGCGAAAGCATCGAGCCATTGTTCGCGCTGAACGTGGAGCTGCAGGCGCTCAACACGCTGTACCGTGAGGAAGGCCGGCGGAAGACGCTGCTCGAAGCCGAAACCGCTTTGCGCGAGGAAATCGCCAGGCTCGAGGAGCGTCACTCGAAAATAGAGCGCGCACCGGCTCTCGAGGAAGAAGCTACGCTGGAGCTGGAAACGAAACGCACGGAGCTGGAAGACGCGCAAGGACTCCTCGAGGCGCGGCGCACAGAATGGGTGCGGGACCGCCAGGAAGCTCAGACCAAGCGCGAAGCGCTCCGCGCGCAATACGCCGAGCTCAAGCAGCAGCACGACCGCGTCGTCTCGCTGGGCGAGGATGGTGAATGCCCGACCTGCAGTCGCCCGCTCGGGGGCAGCTTGCACACCGTGGTCGAGCACCTCGACGAGCTGATCGATACGGTCAATGTAGACGGCAACTATTACAAGGCGCGCGTCGAGCAGCTCGAGCAGATGCCCGACGACGTGCGCGAGCTGGACGAGAAGCGTCGCGCCCTGATGCAGGAAGTCGGAACGCTCGAGCGGAGGCTCGCGAAAGTGCAGCTCGCAGTACAGGAGCTAGGCACCATCGTCCGCGAGATCGCGGCGAAGCAGCAGCGCCAGGTGCAGATGCACCGGGATCTGTCGAGAATTCCGCCCGGCTACGATCCGGCGCGCCACGCCGACGTGATCACAGAGGTCGATCGGCTTACTCCGATGGCAGCCGAGGTGGCGCGCTTCCAGGCCATGCTCGAGCGCGAGCCGCAGCTGAGGCTGGAGCAGACGCGCATTGCGCAGGAAATCATGCGCGTTCAATCCACGCTCGGCACCCTGCGCACCCGCCGCGCGCAGATCTCCTTTACGGAAAAGGATTTCAACGACCTAAAGGCGGAGTACGATCGGGTGCGCGGGGAGCTGCAGGAGTCGAAGGTAGCCGCGGCGCGCGCGCAGGAGCAGGTGTCGAGCACGACGGCTGCCCTCGCCGCGGCGCAGGAAGCAGCAGAGGATTTGAAGAAAAAAGTCGCCGAGCTGGACGTGCTGCAGGACGACCGCCGGATGCACGACGAGCTCGACCGCGCTTTTTCCGATTTGCGAACCGATCTCAATTTCCAGTTGCGTCCGGAGCTGTCGGAGCTGGCGAGCGCATTCCTGAGCGAGCTGACAGATGCGCGGTACGCGGAGCTCGAGCTGGACGATCAGTACAACATCGTGATACTGGAGGACGGTATTCCGAAGCCGGTGCTCTCGGGTGGAGAAGAGGATCTGGCCAATCTCGTGCTGCGTCTGGCGATCTCCCAGATGATCGCCGAGCGCGCTGGCCAGACCTTCTCGCTGCTCATTCTCGACGAGGTGTTTGGGTCGCTCGATGAGGCCCGACGGTTCAACGTCGTCGAGCTGTTGCGCGGACTGCAGGATCGCTTCGAGCAGGTAATTCTCATCACGCACATCGAGCCGGTGCGCGAAGGTCTGGATAGGGTGATCACTGTGAGCTACGACGCAGACCGCGGATGTTCCGTGGTGACTCAGAGCGAGAACGACGAAGTCGGCGGCGAGGATGATCTGCGGCCGCCCGTTTCCGAGCCGGCCGCACGAGAGCAACGTCGGGTGGAGGAGCCCGTGGAGAGCGCCGAGGCAGGCGCAGGAGCGGGGGCCTGATGGCGTTCGCGCGCAACTGGAGACACGCCTGGGTGTCGGAAACACCGGAGCGTGTGAGCATCCGTGAGATCCCGTCGCTCAACAGCGTGTTCAGCGAGGCGTTTACCGAGCGATATCGCAAGGATGGGATGGTCGGCGTCAGAGTGCCACACCTCAACCCGGCGGTGTGGAAGTTCGCCATCACCGACGCTGAGGATGGCGCCATGGTCTGGCGGAACGCGCGCGACGGGGTCGCGGCGTTCAACATGGTGCATCGCTCAGGCGTCGAAGGTTGGATGGGTCCACTCGCGGTGCATCCCGATTACCAGGGGCAGGGAATCGGGAAGATGATTGTCAACACCGGTGTCGAGTGGCTGAAGAAGCATGGCGCGACGGTGATTGGCCTCGAGACGATGCCGCGAACGATGGATAATGTAGGCTTCTACTCTTCACTCGGCTTCACACCCGGGCATCTCACCGTGACCGTGACGCTCGATACGGCAAGGAGTGGAATCCAATCCACTCTCATGTCGTCGCTGAGCGTTCACGAGCGCGAGTTGGCACTGCGGCAATGCCGCCAAATGTTGCAGCAGCTGATTCCAGGATACGACTACACTCGCGAGATCGTTCTCACTGCTCATCACGAGCTCGGCGACACGGTGTTCGTGCGGAAAGGGAGTGGAAACGAAATTGTTTCGTTTGCTATCTGCCACTCGGTGCCGCTCGTCGAGGGACGCGCTACGGAGGAGATGCGTGTCCTGAAGATGGTCGCGCGAACCGAGGCGGATTTCGATCATCTGGTGACACAGCTTTGCGCGCACGCTCGTGCTAAGGCCGGACGCCGCGTGGCGATCAGGGTGCAGGGGCATTACGGCGACGTCTATCGGCGTCTGATGGCGCGCGGGGCGAGGGTGCGGTGGACCGACCTGAGAATGTCGCTGCACGAGTACGCCGAATCGCGGCCCGCGGACGGTGGTATCGTGCTATCGAACTGGGAGATCTGAGCCGGGGACGACGGCCACGGCGACCGATTGACAGGCTTCCGTCCGACTTCGCCAGTGAGCATCTTGGCGTTATGACCGGGTCGGGGTTGAAATGGTGAAAAGGACTGGCGGCACCTCGTCGAAAATCTCTCACGCCGGGAAGGCGAAAAGGACGGCCGGTAAAAGCGCGAAAAAAACGACCGGCACTGGCCCCCGGAAGCAGGAGGCACTCCTCCTTGTCGGGACGATGAAGGGCGCGTTCGTGTTGCGCTCGGACAAGTCCCGACAGAAGTGGCGAATTGAAGGCCCGCATTTTCGTGGAGAAGCTGTTTACGCGCTCCTCCACGACACCCGTGGTGATCTGCCGCGTACGTTCGCCGCGACCAACAGCATGCATTGGGGGCCGACGCTCAGAACGAGCAACGATAACGGCGCGACATGGAGCGAGCCCGGCCCCCAGACCGTTCGCTTCCCGGCCGACTCGGGGCGCGCACTCGCGCAGATCTGGCAGATCGCACCGGGCCGGGCAACGGAGGCCGACGTTTTTTACTGTGGGGTCGAGCCCTCCGCACTCTTCGAGTCGCGCGATGGTGGAGAGAGCTGGCAGCCAAATCAGGGATTGCTCAACCACGAGCATCAGCCCAAGTGGCAACCGGGTGGTGGAGGGCTGTGCCTTCACACGATTGTTCTCGATCCTGACAACCGGCGCCGGATGCTTGTCGCGATGTCGACCGGAGGAGTCTATCGCTCGGACGATGGTGGCAAGAGCTGGCGGGCGCGGAACGTCGGTGTCCGTGCGCAGTTTATGCCGGAGGAGCATAGATATCCCGAGTTCGGGCAGTGTGTGCACAAAGTGGTTCACCACCCCAGCCGTCCCGGGCGACTCTTTCTTCAGAATCATTGGGGCTTGTACCGAAGCGATGACTGGGGTGACAGCTGGCGCGACATCGCCAACGGTGTGCCTTCAGATTTCGGGTTCGCGATGCAGATGCATCCCCACGACCCGGACACCGTGTACATAGTGCCGATCGAGGCAGACATCTTCCGGGCGACACCGGAAGCGAAGCTACGGGTGTATCGAACGAGAAACGCCGGCGGGAGCTGGGAACCTCTCACCAAGGGATTGCCCCAAAGCGGCGCGTACGAAAACGTGCTGCGCGATGCGCTCGCGGCAGATTCCTTCGACTCGGCCGGGATTTATTTCGGAACGAGGAGCGGAAAGCTGTACGGCTCTCGGGATGAAGGCGCGACCTGGACGGAGATTGCGGACGCCCTCCCGCCGATCGTGTGCGTGAAAACGGGGCGGGCGGTGTCAGCATGATAACCGTCGAGCTGCCAAACGTTCTGTGCTCGTACACGGAAGACAACCCCTCGCTCGTGCTAGAGGAGCCGTGCCACACAGTTCGCGACGCGCTCGTCGCGCTTGGTCGGAGATCACCCGGAGCACTCGACCGGATCATGGACGAGCGTGGAGACGTAAGGCGTCACGTCAACCTGTTTGTCAATGGCGAGAATGTTCGCTTTCTCGAGGGCCTGAGCACCCCCGTCCAGAGCGGCGCCACGATATTCGTGCTCGCTGCGGTGAGCGGCGGATAACGGCATTAGGTGAAGCTCAAGCCGGTCGCTCCCAAAGGCTCGATCAAGCTCGACGACGCGCAAGCGCGGGTTCGCGGTCCAGTCAAGGGTGGTAAGGCGCTCGAGCGCGCGACAGAAAAGCACGTCAAGCGAATCTCCGAGCTGCAGCGTGTTCTCTATGCAGATGGCAGATATGCGTTGCTCATCGTCCTGCAGGGTCGGGACGCTGCGGGCAAGGACGGCACGATTCGAAAGGTGTTCACCGCGGTTAATCCGCAGGGCTGCAACGTCGCAAGCTTCAAGGCACCTACGGAGCTAGAGCAGCGGCACGACTTCCTATGGCGGGTGCACGCGCAGGTGCCAGCTCGCGGGATGATTGGCATCTTCAACCGGTCGCACTACGAAGATGTGCTCGTCCCACGTGTCCGAGGCTCGATCACGAAAAAAGAGTGGACTGCGCGCTACGATGAAATCAACGACTTCGAGGAGATGCTGACCCGCAACGGCGTCGTCATCCTGAAGTTCATGCTACACGTATCGCGTGACGAGCAAAAGCGACGATTGATGGAACGGCTCGCCGATGAGACGAAGAACTGGAAGTTTCGGGTCGGTGATCTCGAGGACAGGGCGAATTGGGACGACTTCACCAAAGCCTACGAGGCGGCCCTCCGTCACACGAGCACGAAGGCGGCGCCCTGGTACATCGTTCCCGCGGACGACAAGGATGTTCGCGACTGGCTGGTCGCGCGCAGGATTGCGGATGCACTGGAGAAGCTGGACCTCAAATACCCGCCCGCCGATCCGGCCGTGCTGGCGATCCATATTAAATGACACGTTTTGCGCATGCTTCCGCCATCGCCGCGTTCATGGTGGTGTGTACCGCTGTGAGAGCGGCCCCGCAATCCCCCGTTATTGCTCACGACCCTTGGTCGGTTCTGGCTCTCCCGGAGGGTCAGCCGATCGTCTGCCGTGTGCCGGAGCAAAATCCGGCCCGGCCGCAAGCTGGGCGGGCGGTGGTTCGCGAATTCCGGTTCGGTTCACCTAGTGAGGGAATCGCGTCGTGGCCTCGCGAGATTACGGTCTTTTTCGACTCTGTGGGACACGCTGTCCTCCTCAGCGACGATGCGAACTTCGGGATACGCGGGAGTCAAAGCGTAATTGCGCAGTTCCATCCCGCTGGCGATGTAACGGGCAGGTTTATTCTGGTAACGGTCGACAGCGTAGCCTTGGCAGCCGCTCTCGCGCGAGGGGATATCGCAGGAAGCCTCGCTGCGGTCCGACCTCCGGCGCTTCGCGACCTCTCGCCCAGCGAAGGCGCGCAGGCGCGTGTACTCGCCGCGTGGCTTTGGGAGCGTCGCTGCAGTCGATGATTTCCCTGCGGCATTTGGCCGGACTGCCTCTCGCGTCAACCCGCCGTTGGCGCGCATACTACTACCTCGGTTACGACGTCGTTCCCGCGTGCAATGAATCCGAGTACCCGTCGGACACCAACGCATCAAAGGAGGTTTCATGAGAGGGCTCTTAATGCTGTGGCTCCCGATCCTGCTGTCAGCGATCCTCGTCTTCGTCGTGAGTGGCGTCATCCACATGGTTTTGCCCTGGCACAAGAACGACTATCGGAGGGTGCCGAACGAGGACCAGGTGAGAAATGCTCTCCGACCAATGGCGATTCCGCCGGGTGACTACATGGTCCCCCGGCCGACCGGTAGAGATGAAATGCGCTCTCCGGAGTTCGCCGAAAAACTGAAACAAGGTCCGAACATGATGCTCACGGTTCTGCCCAGCGGGCCCATTTCGATGAGGAAGAGCTTCATACTGTGGTTCCTCTTCGCCCTGATAGTGAGTGCGTTTGCCGGGTACGTGGCGGGGAGTGCTCTACCCGCCGGCGCGTCATACCGGGCCGTCTTCCATTGGGTCGGAATCACCGCATTCATCGGGTACGCAGTCGCGCTCTGGCAGGACTCGATTTGGTACGGCCGCTCGTGGGGCATAACTGGCAAGGCGACGGTGGATGGATTGATCTACGCACTTCTCACGGCTGGCACGTTCGGATGGCTGTGGCCGCGGTAGGTCAAACGCGCATATTGCTCGATCTACGGGAGCGTTAGAAGCGTCGAAGTCCAGCCGTTGGACCCTGGTCGCGACGATCCTCGCGTCGAGCATGACGTTCATCGACGGGACAGTCGTCAACGTCGCGTTACCGGCGTTGCAGGCCGACCTCCACGCCACGATCACGGACGTTCAGTGGGTGGTCGAAGCGTACGCTCTGTTCCTGGGGGCGTTGCTCCTCGTCGGCGGGGCAATGGGCGATCAGCTCGGCCGCAAGCGCGTGTTTCTTTTCGGCGTCGTCTCTTTCACGGCCGCTTCGATTCTCTGCGGCCTCGCGACGTCCGCGCGCCTGCTGATAATAGCCCGAGCGCTGCAGGGCGTGGGGGCGGCATTCCTGGTGCCCGGAAGTCTGGCCATCATCAGCGCAACGTTCAGTGATGCGGACCGCGGCCGGGCTATCGGAACGTGGTCTGGATTCAGCGCAATCACGACGGCGATCGGACCCGTCGTCGGCGGCTGGCTGATCGAACACGTGAGCTGGCGCGCGGCTTTCTTCTTGAACGTCCCGCTGGCCGCGATTGTCGTGGCGCTGTCGCTTCGGTTCATGCACGAGAGCCGCGATCCTTCGCGCACGGCGCGGATTGATTGGAGCGGCGCGCTTCTTGGCGTCGTCGGACTGGGCGGGATCGTATTCGGCTTACTCGAATGGCCGCCGCTTGGACCCAGCCACCCGCTGGTGATCGGCTCGCTGGTGATCGGTGCGCTTTGCCTCGGGCTGCTCGTGATCGTGGAGCGTCGCGCGCGAAACCCGATGATGCCACTGGATCTGTTCCGTTCGCGCACGTTCACGCTCGCGAACGTTCTGACGCTGCTGCTATATGGGGCGCTGGGAGTCGTCCTCTTCCTGCTCCCACTCTACATGATTCAAGTCCGCCACTATTCCGCTACGGCGACCGGGGCGGCGCTGGTTCCGCTGGCGATAATCATGTTCTCGCTGTCACGATGGGCTGGGGGGCTCGTGGTGCGGGTCGGGCCAAAGCTTCCCCTCACCATTGGCCCTGCCATTGCCGCGCTCGGCGTCGGCTTGTTCGCGCGAGCTGAACTCAGCGGTTCCTACTGGTCGACTATTTTCCCCGCCGTTTGCCTACTCGGCATCGGGATGACGATCACCGTCGCGCCGTTGACGACGACGGTGATGGCCGCGGTCGCCAGCCACCGCGCGGGAGTCGCCTCCGGAATCAACAATACGGTTTCACGAGTCGCTGGACTTCTCGCGATCGCGGTGTTCGGCGTCCTGCTGGCGCACAGATTCGATACAGAAGTCACACTGCGCCTCGACCATCTGGCACTGCCGCCGGCAGCACGAGCGCAGATCGGAAACGAGCTCCCAAAGATGGCTGGGGCTGAGCTGAAGAATGTGGCCATCGAGCCGGGACAACGAGCTGCTGTTCAGCCGTCCATCGACGAGGCATTCGTGTCCGGATTCCGGCTGGTGATTATCGGGGCGGCAATTCTCGCACTCGCGGCGGGAGCGTTCGGCGCCGGGATTCGCAACGGCGGCCGGCAACTAGAGCGGGGAAAAACATCAGTAGCGTAATTCTTGAAGCCTCACGGAGCGCTCCGGGGCATAGGTTCTGCGTCGATCGTTGAGACTGCTAACGGGGACTAAGCATGACTACCGCGACGATCGAGAATGAGCTTGTAGACCTGGAGAAACAGTATTGGCAGGCCATCAAGGACAAGGATGTGGAAGCCGCAATGCAGCTGACAGACAGCCCCTGCATCGTCACCGGCTCCCAGGGTGTCGGGAGCATCGATCGGCAGGCAATGGCAGGAATGCTCAAGGGCGCCAGCTGGACACTCAACGAGTTTGAATTTGTCGGCAACGTGGAAGCCCGCGCTCTCACCGATGATGTCGCTATCGTGGCTTACACGGTAAGAGAAGAGTTGACGGTGGATGGCAAGCCTCTGACGCTCGAGGCGGCCGATGCGTCGACATGGATTCGTCGCGATGGCCGCTGGGTCTGCGCTCTACACACCGAATCGATTGCCGGCGATCCATTCGGACGTGACCGTCAACCTATGAGGCAGGACTCCAGACGATAGCAGAATCCGCCCAGAAAAAGC
>CATPBD010000024.1 GCA_955652265.1 uncultured Gemmatimonadaceae bacterium
ATCGTACTTGACCCACGTCTGCATGAACCTTCGATTCATTGGAAGAAGAAGAGGCCTCAGCCCCGGGTGCACATCACCGGGATCCTCTCCACGCAAGTACCGCGCTGACGCAGAGTCCCACTTCACGAGCTCCTCAGGCGGGAGTTGCTCCGATAACTGCTCGTGTAGCACGACCATGATTGGTCTTCCCGTACCGGAGAGCATCACGATCCCGGACGCCGGAGCACCACGGTTTACTGCCTGCAAAACCAGCTCTGCCCCCTCGCTGTGCCCAACGAGCACGACCTTCGAGAAGCGCCGGTCGGCAACGAGCTTTCGCGCTCCAGCGATCGCATCGGCGATGAAATCATCGATCGAGGTCTGGGCCATGTCGAGCTTTTGAAGATTTTCGCCGAGGACTCTCTTGTCGTAGCGAACGGATGCGATTCCGGCGTCCGCCAGCTGCCAGGCGAGGATCGCATAGAGATTGGAGTTGTTCTGGGCGCGCAGTGGGCCAGCGGAGTTTCCATTCCTGTCCGTGGGCCCCGAGCCGGCCACGATCAGCGCAACGGGGATCCGCGAGCTGTATTTCGCAGGGAGGGTGAGGGTGCCGGGAAGAGTCAACGTTCCGCTCTGGAATGTGAACGGAAGCTCGATCACCGAGCGCGGGGGCACGGTGTCGATGGCTTTCGGTGCGGTCGCATTCTGGGCAACGGCTGGGGAGACGAGCGCAGCGATTGCCAAAATCGGGAGCGAGATGCGATTGAAGTAATTCATGAATTGACTGAATGTGCGCGCCATTATTGTGAGACACCGGCGGGGGACTGTTCGCGCTTCCATTCGACGTACGAATAGATCAGCACGGTTGCGGTACACAGAACGATCACGGTCACCAGGACAACCTGTGCCCACTGGTCCATCACGAGAGCGGCGAGCACGATGAGAATCCCGCCAACGACGAACACATGCCCCCCAAATCGATGTGTTTTTTCCCAGACGCGGTCACTCGAGAGCGTCCACGGGGTCCTGATACCGACAAACCAGTTCGGCCGCGCACGCGGGAGAAGATTTCCAATCACGACGAGGAGAACACCCACCCCGATGGGAACGACGCGCTGCATTGCGACGGGATAGCCAAGCGCGGCCCGCAACATGATGATGTGAAGACCGAGGAGGAAGAGCATTAAGGAGACGATGATTGCCTCGAATGCGCCCCCGAACTTGGCGTAGTTGCTCCCGCGCGGATCGATCGCCGGCAGCACGCGCATGAACGCCCAGATTACGACCAGAAGCATCGGCAACATCCACGCGCCCAGTAGCCGGCCACTCCATCCGTTGGGTTGACCGGACATGTCCCAATGGGTCGGGAAGCTCTCCGGGAGCTTTGGGTATACGACAGCCGACACGATTACGGCGGCCGCGATGATGAGCAATGGAATCCGCTTACGCATTTGATCTCCGCGGCCGAAGCCACTTGATGAGATGTTCGACGACATCCTGAAACACGGTCGTGTTCAGCTCGTATACGACGTGCTGTCCATTCCGCTCGGCCAGAATCAGGTCTGCGTCCTTGAGCACGCTCAAGTGACGAGAGATCGTAGCCCAGCTGGTGGTGAATTTTTCGGCGATCTCCCCCGAGGTGCGAGGTCCTGAGCGCAGCAGCTCGAGGATCTCGCGTCTGGTTGGATCGGAGAGGGCGCGGAAGACTTCATTGTTCATGATAGTTAGTTAATTAGCCAATCGTCTAATTATACCAGAGTCTATAGGTTCGTCAATGGGGATTACGATGACCTTACTGGACGAAGTGCGCGACCCAGCCGTCGAACGCGTTTGCTCAGAGCTGCCGAGCCGCTTCTGTCGCGAAGTAAGTGACGATGACGTCTGCCCCAGCCCGGCGGATCCCGAGCAGCGATTCCATCATGACACGATCCTTTTCTATCCAGCCGCGGTCTGCGGCGGCGCAGATCATCGCGTATTCGCCGCTCACCTGGTAGGCGGCCACGGGATAGCCTGTCTCTGCTTTCACCCGTGAGATGATATCGAGATAAGGCCCCGCAGGCTTCACCATCACCGCGTCCGCTCCCTCCTGGATGTCGCACACCACTTCGCGCATCGCCTCCTGAGCGTTTCCAGGATCCATCTGATACCCGCGACGGTCACTCGATTGTGGGGCGGATTCCGCGGCCTCGCGGAAGGGTCCGTAGTAGGCCGAGGCATACTTCGCCGCGTAGCTCAGAATGGAAACGCCGGAATGGCCTTTGTCATCCAGTGCGGATCTGATCGCCTGCACTCTGCCATCCATCATGTCGCTCGGCGCCACGATGTCCGCACCGGCTCGCGCATGCGAGAGCGCGGCGCGCGACAACAGCTCGAGAGTCGGGTCGTTGTCGACATCTCCATCCTTGAGGATTCCACAGTGCCCGTGGTCGGTGTACTCGCACATGCAGACATCGGTGATCACGACCAGATCCGGAATCTCTTTCTTGAGCGCGCGCACAGCGGTCTGAACCGCCCCTTTGTCGTCCCACGCGGCGGTGCCCGTCGCGTCTTTTTTCTCGGGGACGCCGAACAGAATGATCCCACCTACGCCCGCTTTCGCGGCAGCTTCTGCATCGCGCAGCATCTCGTCGACTGAAGTCTGGTTCACGCCCGGCATAGACCCTACAGCGCGGCGCAGCTTCTTCCCGTCGCGAACGAAAACGGGAAGCACCAGTTGCGCCGCTGACAGATGCGTCTCGCGCACGAGGTTTCGAAGCGCAGCGGTGCGCCGCAGTCGTCGTGGGCGGTATTGCGGAAAGCTCGACACTCTTACTCTGGTTGCGGTGCGGGAAGCTTGGATAGCTGGCGGAGCTCTGCGAGAAGGCTTGCTCCGCCTCGTGAACGAATTTCAGCGGCGAGCGCCTCGCCGGTGGACTCGGGCGATCTGGAATCCAGCGTGCGCGATCCACGCACGATGTGTCTCCCGCTCACGTCAGCCAGCATGCCATATAATGTAGGCCGTCCTCCAGCATCACTCACGAGCGCCCCGATGGGGACCTGACATCCGCCTTCAAGGGCGGCCAGGAAGGCGCGCTCCGCGCGGGTCGCGATCGAGGTCGGTTCGTGGTCGAGCGATGAGAGCAAGTCTTTCATCCGAACATCGTCGCTTCTCGCCTGGATTGCGATTGCCCCCTGTCCCGGCGCCGGCAGCCAGTCGGGCGCCTCGAAGAACATCGTGATCCGCTGTTGGACCTCGAGCCTGATCAGGCCCGCCGCCGCGAGGATCGCCGCGTGAACTTTGCCCGTTTCGACCTTGCTCAGGCGCGTCGGGACGTTGCCGCGCAGCTCGACGACGTCGAGATCAGGCCTCTTCGCCGTGAGCTGTGCCCGACGGCGCAGACTCGATGTGCCGACTCTCGAGCCTGCCGGCAGATCGTCGAGATTTTCCGCTCCGGTGAGTCGGTTAACCACCAGCACGTCACGCGGATCTTCTCGCTCGAGCTGGGCGACGATCTCGAGACCTTCCGGAGACTCAGTCGGCAAATCCTTGAGAGAATGAACCGCGCAGTCGATTTTGCCTTTCGAGAGTGCGACTTCGAGCTCGCGGGTGAACAGACCCTTGGCACCGATTTCCGACAACGGCTGGTCGATCTTCTTGTCACCCGTCGTCTTGAACGTGACGAGCTCCGATCTGATTCCTCGAGCGAGGAGTGCGTTTTCCAGGAGACGTGCCTGCCGAAGAGCGAGCTCGGAAGCGCGGGTACCGATCCTCGTTACCTGTGGGTCGCGCTTCGACTCAGGCGCCACGAACTACCGCGGCGACGAGGCCGTCGATTGTCGACTCTTCCGCTTCGTGTTTGAGCTCGATGCCAGCGCCCCGTACCGCCTCTGACGTCCGGGGCCCTATGGAAGCAGCCGGTACGCGACGCGCGAGCTCGTTGCCGACTGCATCGACGTATGCCTTCACGGAAGAGGCCGATGTGAATGTGACGAGATCGATCTTGCCCGCCTCGATCGCGCGCGAAAGTCTGCCCGCCCCCTCTCCGTCGTTGATCGATCGGTAGGCTTCTATGATGTCCACATCCGCCGACAGCTCCCTCAAACCGTCCGGCAGGACATCGCGGGCACCCTCGGCAGTCACGTAAAGCACTCTCGCGCCAGACACGTCGTCCCGCTCACGCATCACCTCGAGCAATCCCTCGGCGACGAAGCGTTTGGGAATCAGATCGACAGTGATCCCGTGTTCCAGAAGCCCTCCGGCTGTCGCAGCGCCTACGGCGGCGATTTTCACTCCCGCCAATGCGCGCGCGTCGCGGCCGCCACCCAGCAGCTGCTCCCAGAAAATCGCGACTGCGTTCTGGCTGGTAAAGATCAACCAATCGTAGTCGCCGATGTTGCCGATCGCCGACCGAAGTGGGGATAGATCGAGACGCGCGACCTGCGTTGCGGGCATCTCGATGACATCGGCGCCGAGCTCACGCAGTTTTTCGCTGAGCGCGGGTGCTTGCTGTGTCGCGCGCGTAACGACGATTCGTTTTCCGAACAGCGGTCGATGCTCGAACCAGTTCAGCTCGTCGCTCAAAACCACCGACCACCCAATCACCGTTACTACTGGCGCGGTCAGGTTCCGTTCTTCCGCTTTGGACGCGAGAGTGTCGAGCGTCGCCACAACCGTGCGTTGTTTCGGGAGCGTACCCCACTGGATTGCTGCCGCCGGTATTTCGCCGGGCATTCCACCTTTGATCAGCGCGTCGGCGATGGTGCGCAGAGTTTTCACTCCCATGTACAGGACGATCGTGCCCCCCGCCTTGGCGAGAGCGGCCCAGTTCGTCTGAGTGCCGGGCTTCGCCGGATCTTCATGGCCCGTCACAAAAGTCACCGATGTCGCGAGCCCGCGATGAGTGACCGGAATCCCCGCATACGCCGGGGCGGCAATCCCGGCGGTCACGCCAGGAACCACTTCGAACGAGACCGATGCGTCGTTCAGCGCCTGGGCCTCCTCACTTCCGCGACCGAACACGAACGGATCGCCGCCCTTGAGGCGGACGACGCGCTTGGCTTCGCGCGCGAGCTTGATGAGAAGTGCATTGATCTCGCTCTGACTCACCGACTCTTTCGCTCTGCCGCGCTTCCCGACGTAATACAGCTCCGGCCGGCCCGTCTCCCGCGCACCGGGTGGAAGCAGTGAGGAGTTTGCGAGCGCGTCGTAAACAACTGCGTCCGCCGATTCGATGAGCTGCTTCCCTCTTACCGTGATGAGACCAGGATCACCGGGACCTGCGCCAACCAGAAAAACTTTTCCTTCACTCAAGCGGCAATCCTTCCGCTGATTCACTCGACGGCGCTCGACGCGGAGAGCGCGGTGTCGGCTGCCGAGCGGTAAGCCCCACTCGTTCAGCCCACTTGGCGTATTCGACAGGCGAAATCTCGGATGGCTTTATCTCGCTGCGACCACCCCAGAAGACGTTCGTATAGAGAACTGGGATGTCGGCTTCCTCGAGATGCTCGTCGATCGCCGCCTTGTGCGCGAGCACAAGATTCTTGTCCGTGCCGTGCGCCACAGCCATGATGTTCACGTTCGCGAATTCCGGCCCACCCTCGCGCCAGTACGCGTGGGTAAGAATGTGATGCCGACCCACTTCCCTTCCCGCTTCGATCTCTCGTCCGGTTGGTACCCGCCAGTGAAAGAGTGCGTTGTACCTCGTCACACGCTCACCACTCGCGGACGGCTTGACGTGCTCGAGGAACGTGGAAAATCTTCCAATCACTTCGCGCGCACTGAGAGACCGGGCGACACCAATGAATTCTTCGAGCGGGAGTCCGGCTTCCTCCGCCCGGG
>CATPBD010000025.1 GCA_955652265.1 uncultured Gemmatimonadaceae bacterium
AATCCATGGTGGGGTGACGCTGCCTTGCCGCCTTTGTCTGGAGGAGGTCCACGTGGACGTGGACGAAGAGGTACACTTCGTCCTCGCCGAGATCGGAGCGGAAGAAGCTGATGATCCAGATGTGTTTCTCTACGATCCGAGCGGACGGAATCTGGACCTACGTCCTTCGGTGAGAGAAACGTGGCTCCTAACCGCTCCGGCATTCGTCCAGTGCCGCGATGATTGCAAAGGACTGTGCGCCACCTGCGGTACGAACCTCAACGAAAGCACTTGCAACTGCACGCCAACCACGACTGATTCGCGCTGGGGCGGATTGCTCAAGCATCAGAGCGACGCGCACTAGCTCGTCAAACAACCCTAAGGAATAGATAAAATGGCCGTCCCAAAGCGACGCACGTCCAAGAGAAAGAAGCGCGCGCGCAACACCCACAAGACCGCGCCCGCGATCGTCATTCAAAAGTGTCCGCGCTGTCAGAGCATGAAGCGTCCGCATCATGTCTGCGAGGAGTGCGGGTACTACGCTGGCGAACAGCGAGTAGAGCCGAAGGAAGCCTAGTTTGGCGCGGATCGCGTTGGACGCGATGGGGGGAGATTTTGCTCCCAAAGCGCCAATCGCCGGGGCTTTACTCGCCTTGCAGGAGCTCGACGACGCGCACTCTGTGCAGCTCGTCGGCCAGACGGCCGTTATCGAGTCGCAGCTCAAGAACCTTCTGTCGGGGGAACTCTCGTCCGCTTCACGGGTCAAGAGCCGCGTTCAGATCGTCGAGGCTCCAGACGTAATCGAGATGTCGGAGAAGCCGACTGCCGGTCTGCGAAAAAAACCGAACAGCTCCATGGTGGTCGGGATCAGAATGCAAGTTGAGGACGATTCCGACGCATTCGTGTCAGCCGGAAATACCGGGGCGCAGATGGCGACGTCGGCGATGCTCCTCAAGCTGCAGCCTGGCCTCACGCGGCCTGCCATCGCCACGGTCTTTCCAACTGCCCGCAATCCAGTCATCGTTCTCGACTCGGGCGCTAATGTGGACTGCTCCGCCAGAGAGCTTCTACAGTTCGCCTGGCTTGGCGCGGTTTACGCGGAATGCATTTTTGGTCGTCCGAATCCATCCATTGGGCTGCTGTCGATTGGCGAAGAGCCGGAGAAGGGAAACGCGGTGGTCAAGGAGGCGAATGCTCTTTTCCAGAGGGGGGGCTTCAATTTCCACGGCAACCTCGAGGGGCGCGATCTCCCGGCTGGCGCGAGCGACCGCGGCCCATTCGATGTGGTCATCTGCGACGGATTCGTTGGTAACGTCGTGCTCAAATTCTACGAGGCCGTGGCTCCGATGATCGTCCGTCTTTTGAGCGAGCATCCCGGCATCAACCCCGAACACGTGCGGAGCGCCCTCAAAGGATTCGATTCGAGCGACTACGGCGGCGCGCCGCTCCTCGGCGTCCGAGGCGTCAGCATCATCTGTCACGGCAACTCGTCCCCCCGCGTGATCAAGAACGCGATAAAAGTCGCGGTGCGCGCCGTCGAGACAGGGATGAACGACCAGATCGGTCAGCGACTCGAAGCCGCCGCACCAGCGATCAACGCCGCCGCGGAGCTGGCGTGAAACGACCGATCGCAGCAATCGCAGGCACGGGACGTGGACTGCCGGCGCACGTGATGACGAATCATGATTTCGCTTCCATTGGCATCGAGACGTCTCACGAGTGGATCATGGAGCGAAGCGGAATCTCCGAGCGCCGAGTGGCGAAGAACGGCGAGACTACTTGCTCGATGGCTGCTGATGCCGGGCGCAAGGCAATGGAAGTCGCCGGTGTGCACCCGGGCGAGATCGACGTCATCGTGCTCAGCACCGCAACTCCGGACCGGCTCCTTCCTTCGACCGCGGTCGACATCCAGGCGGAGCTGGGAGCCACCCGAGCCGCTGCCTTCGACATTGGTGCTGCGTGCGCGGGCTGGCTGTACGCAATGACCACCGCAGAAGGCCTCATCATGTCGGGCACCGCCGAGACAGCTCTCGTGATCGGCTCGGAAAAAATGAGTGCGATTGTGGACTGGAAGGACAGGGCCACCTGTGTCCTCTTTGGAGATGGTGCTGGCGCGGCAGTGCTCAAGCGCAGTAAGCACGGAAAGGGGATTCTCTCCGCCTATATGCGCAGCGATGGGAAGCTCGCCGATCTTCTCTACCGGCCGGATGGCGGTGCCACTACTCCGATGTCGGTCGAGGTTCTGGAGAAGCGTTCTCATCTGGTCCGAATGGCGGGTCGGGAGGTCTTCAAGCACGCTGTGCGATCTATGGCGGATGCCGCCGACCGCGCGCTCGACGGCGCACGCCTCACCGGATCCGACATCGATCTTCTCATTCCCCATCAGGCGAACGTCCGGATCATCGAGGCGACCGCCAAGCATTCTGGAATTCCGATGGACAAGGTCTACGTGAATGTCGACCGCTATGGAAATACCTCTTCGGCATCCATTCCGATCGCCCTCAACGAGGCGATCGAGTCCGGGCGGATCAAGGATGGATCAACCGTGATGATGGTCGCATTTGGCGCCGGATTCACGTGGGCATCGATGGTCATCCGCTTCTAGCGGTGGACATCGTACTTCTCTTCCCGGGCCAGGGCTCACAAAAGCCGGGAATGGGTAAGGATCTGGCCGAAGCCTTCCCGGTGGCGCGGGGAGTTTTCGGTGAAGTCGACGCTGCGCTTGGCGCCGATCTCAGTCGCCTCTGCTTCGAAGGCCCTGCCGACGAGCTCACCGCCACGCGAACCGCGCAGCCCGCGCTCTTCGCGCACGGGGCGGCAGTATGGGCTGTCACAAAAGAAGCGCTTCGCCCGCACGTGCGGGCGGCAGCCGGACACTCGTTGGGCGAGTTCACGGCGTATCACGCCGCCGACGCAATCGGTCTCTCTGGCGCCGCACGCCTCGTGCGGCGACGTGGCGAGTTGATGTTCGAGACAGGAACAGCGCGGCCCGGCACCATGGCCGCCATACTCGGTGCCACCACGACTCCAATCGATGAGCTATGCGCACGTGCAAGCAGAGAAGCGGGATTGGTAGTCGCAGCGAATTACAACACCGACGAGCAGACCGTTGTCTCCGGGGAAACAGCGGGGGTCGAGCGAGTGATGGAGCTCGCAAGGGAGGCCGGCGCGAAGCGAGCGATCAGGCTGCCGGTGAGCGGGGCATTTCATTCGCCACTCATGGCACCCGCTGTGGTTGGACTAACCAACGAAATCGCGACGTCGGCTTTTACGGATCCGATTTTCCCTGTCTTCTCGAACGTGACCGCGGAAGCCTCAACTACAGCGCTCGACGCAAAGGACCTCCTCCTCAGGCAACTCACCTCACCTGTGCGGTGGTCGACTGAGATCCGGAATATTGCCAAGCATTTCCCCGACGCCCTGTACGTCGAGATGGGTCCTGGTAACGTTCTGAGCGGACTAATGGGTCGCCTTGTCAAAGGCGCTCGCACCTTTGCCTGCGGTACCGCTGCGGAAGCCGAAAAACTTCTCCAGATGGTTGCTTGATGCAGATCGATCTCGCTGGGAAGAACGCGCTCATCACTGGAAGCACGCGAGGAATTGGTCGAGCGATCGCCGAAACGCTGGCCGAAAGCGGCGCGCGGGTCGCGGTGGTCGGACGCGACCTAAAGCGGGCGGAAGAAGCGGCGGCGGCCATTGGAAAGAGAGCGAAAGGATTTGCCGCCGATGTCAGCGACACCGCGGCAGTCACCAAGCTCGTCGCCGACGTAGAAGCGGCATTCGGCTCGATCGACATCCTCGTCAACAACGCAGGCATCACCCGCGACAATCTGGTGATGCGACTAAAGGATGAAGATTGGGATGCGGTGCTCAATGCCAATCTTCGCGGCGCCTTCGCAGCGATACGGGCGGCATCGCGGGGAATGATGAAGCGCCGAAGCGGCCGTATCATCAATGTCGCGAGCATCATCGGCATCATCGGAAACAAGGGCCAGGCAAACTACGCGGCCAGCAAAGCGGGCCTCATTGCACTGACAAAATCGGTCGCAAAAGAGCTCGGCTCGCGGAACATCCTGGTTAATGCTGTGGCACCCGGTTTCATCGAAACGGAGATGACCGCTGCCATGACGCCAGAGGCGCGCGAAGCCCTCGGCAAACAGATTGCACTCGAACGGCTAGGCACGGTAGGCGATGTCGCGGGTGCCGTGGCATTCCTCGCGTCTGACTTGGCCTCGTATATCACGGGCCAGGTGTTCGTCGTGGACGGCGGAATGGTTATGTAACGTTGTATCAGATATTCGGTTAGGTATATTACACGACACCCACAAACACGAGGAAATCCATCAAATGGCCGACAATTCCAACAAGGTCAAAGACATCATCGAGAAGGAGCTCGGTGTCGAGCGCGAAAAGCTGACCAACGAAGCGAGCTTCATCGAGGATCTTGGTGCTGACAGCCTGGATATCGTCGAGCTCGTGATGGAGTTCGAGAAGGAATTCAACATCGATATTCCCGACGAGGACGCCGAGAAGCTCCGCACGGTTGGTGACGCGCTCGGCTATCTGAACCAGAAGGTCGGAGCGTAATGAAGCGAAGAGTCGTCGTCACTGGCATGGGGACGATTACCCCCGTCGGCAACGATGTGGCGACGACATGGCGGTCCCTGATCGAAGGGAAGTCGGGCACCGCACCCATTACGAAGTTTGACGCCTCCAACTTCCCCGTGAAGTTCGCCGCCGAAGTCAAGGGGTTCAATCCACTCGATTACATGGATCGCAAGGAAGCCAAGCGAGCCGACCAGTACACGCAGTACGCGGTTGCCGCATCCCGTCAGGCGATGACCGACGCGCGTCTTGTTGAACGGAACGGAATGGACCCGGATCGGATTGGGGTCATCATCGGCAGCGGCATCGGCGGGCTCAAGAGCTTCGAGGAGCAGCACGATGTTTATCGGGAGCGTGGTGTCGGGAAAATATCTCCATTCTTCATCCCGATGTTCATCGCCGACATCGCGGCCGGTATCGTCTCGATGATGTTCAACGCCAAAGGCC
This sequence comes from uncultured Gemmatimonadaceae bacterium, assembly GCA_955652265.1. Lineage (GTDB taxonomy): Bacteria > Gemmatimonadota > Gemmatimonadetes > Gemmatimonadales > Gemmatimonadaceae > UBA4720. The sequence continues at coordinate 5,032 of CATPBD010000025.1, forward strand.
CAAACTACGCCACTGTATCAGCTTGCGCGACTAGTGCTCACGCAATAGGTGATGCATACCGGACCATCCAGTACGGCGACGCGGACATCATGATCACGGGAGGCGCCGAGGCCACGGTCACACCGATGGCAATCGGCGGCTTTGCCAACATGAAGGCGCTCTCCGAGCGGAACGACAGCCCCGAAACGGCCTCGCGTCCATTCGACGCCACTCGCGATGGATTCGTGATGGGCGAGGGAGCCGGAATTCTAATCCTCGAGGAGCTGGAGCATGCGCTCGGCCGCGGGGCGAAGATTTACGCCGAGATAGTTGGCTACGGTGCAACCGGGGACGCTTATCATCTCACCGCACCGGCTCCAGACGGCGAGGGTGCGCAGCGCGCGATGAAGCGCGCACTCAAGGATGCGGGTCTGGAGCCGAAAGACATTCAGTACATAAACGCCCACGGCACATCCACGCCCGCCAACGACTTCAATGAGACTCGCGCGATCAAAGCCGTCTTCGGGGACGAAGCGAAGAAGGTCAACGTGAGCTCGACGAAATCAGCTACGGGGCATATGCTCGGCGCGGCAGGGGCGGTCGAGGCGGTGATCAGCGCCATGGTTGTCGGGACCGGCGTGATTCCGCCCACTATCAACTATCATCATCCCGACCCTGAGCTCGATCTCAACTACACACCGAATACAAGCGTCGAGCGCGATGTGAACGCCGTTCTCAGCAACAGCTTCGGCTTTGGTGGCCACAACAGCACCCTAGCCATCAAACGGTTCAAGAACTGAGACATGACGGCCGGGATGTCCCTAGACCTCGGTAAGATCTCCGATCACCAGCTGAGAACGGTTGGAGAGAAATTGGGGTCCGGTACGCGGTTATCCCATTCAGATGCTGAGTTCCTCTTCACATCGCCGGATCTCCTCGGCGTGGGAATGCTCGCCGACTACGCCAACCGGCGAAAGCATGGCGACGTCGTCACTTTCGCGGCCAATCAGCACATAAACCCGACCAACGTCTGCTACCTGCGGAAGACTTGCGTCTTCTGCTCGTTTGCCAGATTGCCGAAGGAAGAGGGCGCCTACCACTATACTCTCGATCAGGTGTACGCCGAGGCAGAAACAGCCGCGAGCGGACTGACGAAGGAGTTCCACATTGTGGGCGGCCTCGACATGAAAGGCGGTCTCGAGTACTACAGCGCGATGTTCCGCGGGCTCAAGTCGCGCTATCCGCACGTCCACATCAAGGCGCTGACCGCGGTCGAGATCGCACACATCGCGCGAATCGACAAGATGTCCATTGAGGACGTCCTGATCGCGCTTCGGGAAGCGGGGCTGGACACTCTCCCTGGTGGCGGTGCTGAGGTGTTTGGCAAAGGCGTCCGAATGACGATTGCCGACAAGAAGCTCGCGGGCGAGGACTGGATCGACGTGCATCGGACAGCACACCGGCTCGGGATCCGCTCGAATTGCACAATGCTCTACGGACACGTCGAAACGATCCACGATCGGGTCGAGCACCTGTCGATGTTGCGCGATCTCCAGGATGAGTCGCGTGGCTTCCTCGCCTACATCCCGCTCGCGTACCATCCCGACAACAACGAGCTGGGGATCGAGCTGGGTCGTCAGGGAACGGCAACGACCGGGTTCGACGATCTCCGGAATCTCGCCGTCGGCCGGCTCTTTCTCGACAACTTCGACCACATCAAGACGCACTGGATCATGGTGACACCGTTCTTGTCGCAGACTTCACTCGCCTTCGGCGTGAATGATCTCGAAGGAACGGTCGTGCGCGAAAAGATATATCACGAGGCCGGTGCGCATACCGCGCAGGGGCTGAGTCTCGACGAGATACTCGATCTCATCCGCTCGGCTGGTAAGACTCCCGCGGAGCGTGACTCCTTCTACAACATCCTTCGCGTGTTCGATCGCAACCCCAGCGCGGTGGCCGCGTGATGAGAATTGGCCGGATTCCGTACGTCAACTGCTATCCGGTTTATGGCGCGATAGACCGTGGGGTGGTGCAACTCGACGCCAAGTTGGTCGACGGTGTCCCCACCGATCTGAATCAGAGGATGGGAGCGGGTGAACTGGATATCAGCGTGGTCTCCGCCGTTGAATACGCGCGGGACGCCCATCGTTATCTGCTCCTTCCGGATCTGGCGATTTCCTGTGACGGACCGGTTCGAAGCGTGATGCTCTTTTCCAAGCGACCCGCAGGCGAGCTCGGAGCGAGAAGCGTGATCGTCAGCAGAAGCTCGATGACGAGCGTCGCGCTGTTGGAGCT
>CATPBD010000026.1 GCA_955652265.1 uncultured Gemmatimonadaceae bacterium
ATTCGGTGGCGTCAAACATTCAGGATTTGGCCGAGAGCTCGGCGAATTCGGAATTCGTGAGTTTGTGAACATCAAGAGCGTGCGTGTCGTCGAATCACAGACGGAAAAGCGATCCGCGACCGAGTAACCAGGGCGCGATTACAGCTCCATCACGAGTTGCACATCCGGATCGAGCTCCGACGCCGCCGATTGGCGCGTGAGCCACGAGACGAGAAAGAAAACCAGGAACGACGCGACCATCGCAACGGCCGATGCAGTAACGCCTGCGGGAAAAGTGAAGACCTTGTGATATGCGGCGCTCTCGAGGGCAAGAGTGACAACAAGCCCCGTCGCGATCGAAGCAATCGCGCCAGCTCGTGTCGCACCCTGCCAATTCAATCCCACCGCGAGCGCCGGCACGAGCGTCGACGCGAACAGTCCCCAACCGAAAATTCCGAGAAACGCCACCATCGTTCCCGAACGCTGCGCCGTGATCGCCGCCGCGATGGCGATCAGAATCGTTACAGACCTTCCCCAACGCAGCTCGTTCTTTACAGGCCGACCGAACGCAATCGGCAGATCGTGTGTGACGATTGCAGCACCGATGTTGATGAAGGAGTTCGCAGCACTCATGGTCGCGGCTGCTATTCCCGAGAACACAAGGGCGGCGAGAATTATGGGGGTTACGTTGAGCAGAAGACTGGGCGTTGCCTGGTCGGGGCTGGCGAGCGGCTGCAGTCGCCCGTTCAACACGAACGCCTTCACTCCAACGCCGACACCGAAGTACAGAAGGAGCACCAACAGTAAGCCCAGCGTCTTGAGCAGCGGATACCATTTGAGCTGGAGGGGATCCCGAAGCATGTAGTATTTGTGTACCGCCTGGGGCTGACCCAGCGATCCCATCGAGAACACGAAGAAAAACGACAAGGCGGCGAGTGGAGTGAGGTGGCCCCACGGTCCGAGGAATGTGGGATCGTGCGCGAGTATCGTCCGGGATATTCCTCCAAGTCCCCCGCCGTAACCCAACACAAAGAGGAATACGAGGACCGACGCGACTGCCATCAACGTCCCCTGGAAGACGTCATTGTAGATTCCGGCGAGAATTCCTCCCGATGCGGAATACGCGAGCGTCACTCCCATTCCGATCCAGATGCCCCAGGCGAGTCCGACGCCAAAGATGGAGTTGATGACGACGCCCATGGCCAGTGCGTTGGTCGCCATATAGCCGACGATGCCGACGAGCATCGCCACAGCTGCGAGGCCCTGGGCTGCGGGTGAGCGGTAACGGGCGCCAATTGCGTCCGGGATCGTGATGAGATTGCGTGCTTCGCCAAGCAGTCGCATGCGCTTGGCCAGCACCCACGCTCCCATGACGTTCGTGACGGCCGCGGGAAGAACGATGTACATCGCGCCCAGTCCGACAGCGTAGATGAATCCGGGGCCGCCGATAAACGCAAATCCCGACACGGATACGGATACGGACGCTATAGTGAGAGCGATCAATCCGATTCCCTTTCCCGCTACGAAGAAATCACTGGCAGTGCGCGTCCGCCGCGCAGCCCACACACTGATCGCAATTATCACTGCGAAGTAGAGCGCGCCCACGATGATAACCGCCGGTTGCGCAGCACTCGGCAACGCGACCTGGAGAAGTCCGCCTGGAAGCGAGTATCCAGTCATTCGGACAACTGTGGGTCCGATTTGGCGTTGGCGAGAGCTGTGCTGCGCGCTCTGTTTTCCCGCCCGATAGCCCGGACGCGCTCGAGATCCTCAGCGCTCAGTGTCTGCGTCTCGAACGTCAGTGCGTAGGCAACCGGGAGCACTACTATAGGAAGTAGGCCAATACCATAGATCACCAGCGCCGCACGTGCCGGTAGGCCTAACCACAGTTTGCTGAGGGGACCTTCCGTTGATGGCAGCGCCAGGGCAGCGCAGAAGGCAATCGCGAGAACAGCAACGACGAATAAAAATGGAAGCTTGAGCGGACCGATTCCTCTCTGTCCGCGCGCGGCACCCAGGATCATGATCGCGCCAAGCGAGATGGGAATTCCCAACGCGAGGAGCCATGGTGCCCATGCAGGCGTGCCCTCTCGCCAGAATGCTGCGGCGTATCCAATCGCGATGGCCAATACCCCGGAGATGAGCGCTGCCAGCGCGGCACTGCGCGTCGTATCCCCTCGAGCTGCTGTTCCGGGCCGGGTGGCGAGCTCAGACATGCCGTACGTGCGTTAGATCAAAGCAAGTAGCGCGAACGTCGCAAGCCAGTGCTCGCCCATGTACTCACCCGCCACGTGAGGCAGGCTCGCCGCGAGATGAACGTCAGCAGCATCTAGCGCGATTCTGCGCCGTGGATCGGTAGCCGGCCATATACTGGCCAGCGAGCGCCAGCACCAGCTTCTGCTCAGGTTCAGTCCGTCGAGATGCGCGATTTTGCCGTCGCTGCGGTCGCTCACAAACGCCGGCTCAAACAGCGACTTTGGTTCCCGCACGCTGAGCCTCGGAAGAAACCGGTCGAGCCATTCCTGAAACTCGCTCGCGCTCAAAACTCTTCGCATGCACTCTGCTTCCATCAGTGCCGGCGAGAGAAAGTCGTCGCCGCTCGGCTCCCACGCTTGACAGTCGACGTCGTTGCCGTACCAGGCACTTGTCTTGTTCACCAGCAATTCGCGAAGCCCTTCATTGCTTGCGACCTCTGCGTATTCCAGCCCCAGAGCCACAGCGAACGCGCTGTTGAAGTGCGTCCCTACCCGCGTTGGGTACATTGCCTTTGGCAGGAAATCGAGAAAGCGGCGAACAAATGCCTCGGTCAGCGGTGTCAGTGTTTTGCTCCAGCGCCTGCCATCGTCCGTCCCGTGGCGGTTCAGCTCCGCGGCGAGCATCAGCAGCCACGCCCACCCATACGGGCGCTCAAAAGTATCTCGCAACGGCTGGCCAATGTATTCCAGCTCGGCACGCACATTGGGCGCGGTGAGCTGTCTATGGAATAGCTCGCGAATTTTGTGCGCCTCTGCGTTCTCAGGAAAGAGACGAAGGACTCTCGCGAGCAGCCAGTAGCCATGAACGCATGAATGCCAGTCGAAACTACCGAAGAAGATCGGGTGCAGCTCGCGCGGCTCACGGAGATCGTCCGGCCCCCTCAGAACGTGGTCGAGCTTGCTGGGATATTGGCGGGTGATGTGCGACAGTGCGAGCCGCGCGAATTTTGACGCCAGCTCCGGCGTGAGAGACTCCGGCGCCGAGCTCAACGACGGAAGACCAGAAAATTCATCAGCAGAATGTTTGCGGCCAGCAACAGAAGCGCTGTTGGGATCTGCACCTTTATCACCGCATTTTCATCGGGAAGCTCGAGCAGCGCTGTCGGAACGATGTTGAAATTGGCCGCCATCGGAGTCATGAGTGTTCCACAGAATCCCGACAGCATTCCGATCGCCGCCATAGTGGTCGGGTCGCCGCCGAATCGCTGAACGATAAGCGGCAATCCGATCCCGGCGGTCATCACCGGAAACGCGGCGAATGCGTTCCCCATTATCATGGTGAACACCGCCATGCCGATAGTGTAGGTCAGGACGACGACGAACGGATTGTCGAGCGGTATCCAGCGCTGCGCCAATCCGCTCACGACGTTTCCAACTCCGGCGATCGCGAACAACGCTCCCAGTGCTGCCAGCATCTGCGGCAACACCGCCGCCCATCCCACCGCGTCCAGCAACCTCCTCGCTTCTCTGATCGGCGCTGACAAAGGAGGTCTCAGCATCGCCATCCCGAGCGCGAGCGCAATCAGTGTCGCGATGGCCAGCGAGATGACTGTCACCTGCTTGACGTCGACGAGGGGAGAGCCATTGAGTGTGATCTTCTTGAAGAAAAGCGTACCGAGCACCGTTACGAAAGGAATCGCGAGTGCGGGAATGAAGAGCTTGTTGCCCCAGCGCCGTGCGCCTTCCTCGCGTTCTTCTCGGGTCGCGCTCTCTCCTTTCCCCTGCCCGAGGCCACGAATACTCGCGACCAGAACCATTCCGATCACCAGAAATCCGTTGACCAGATCCGGGAGGTATGAGCCCGCAAGGAACGTTATCGCGTAGATCCCCCAGAACGCGGTGTTGTTGAAGCGCCTGGGATTGGTGAAGTCGCGCGCGTTGACGAGGGCCACTCCTGCCATCATCAGACCGGTGAGCCAATAGATGTGCTCGAGGGTGATCACGCCTTGTCTTGTTGGCGAGCGAGCTCGGCGCGCAGCGATCGATCCAGGAGAAGCAGCCTGGTGCAGTGTATGACGAACGCGCAGATGGCGGTGGGTATCGCCCAAATCGCGAGCTGCGTCGGCTCGACGTGAATTCCATTCTGGTCGAGAAATCCTTTTATCAGGAGGATCGATCCGATCGCGATGAAGATGTCCTCACCGAAAAAGAGCGCGATGTTGTCGACCGCAGCGGCGTGTGCGCGGATCTTGTAGCGTACTCGCTTCGGAAGCTCGCCGTACTGGTTCTCGGCAGCGCCTTCTGCCATCGGCGCGATGAGAGGCCGCACCATTTGGGCGTGCCCGCCCAACGAGGTGAGGCCGAGTGCGGCGGTGACTTGCCGGATCGCGAAGTAGGCGAGCAGAACCCGCGACGTCGTGGCGGCATGAAGTCCCGCCACGACTGACCGCGCCCGTTCCTTGAGGCCTGCATGCTCGAGCAGGCCGATCACTGGCAGTACGAGCCAAACGATGGCGACGTAGCGGCTGGTGATGAACGCTTTCCCGAACGCGGCGACAACGGCGAGTGGCCCGAGCCCGCTGGCGATTCCAGTGGCGAGGCCGGCGACAGTCACGACGAGGAGTGGATTCATCCGAAGGACGAATCCGATCACCACGATTGCTACCCCGATGAGAGTTAGCATCCTAACTGGCCATGGCGTCAATCCGCCGCGGTGTCAGCGGGGATGAGAGCAGGTCACGCGCACGCTGGAGTGCGTCATCGAGATTCGAGAAGACATTCTCGGGCCCAATCTCTTCGAGCACCGCTGAACCCGTCAGCGCAACCAGCGGCTGCATGTGTACGTCGGATAGCAGCACCGCAGTACCATCCTTTCGGCTCCGGTGGACCACGTCCTTGAGCGCGTGCATTCCCGTGGAATCGAGAAGAAGCACGTCGCGCATGCGGATTATTAGCACCTTCGGTTTCCCGGCGATCGCAGCCAGAGTGTCCTTGAATGTCTCCGCCGCTCCGAAGAAGAAGGCGCCGTTGATCTCGTAGACCTCGACTCCCGGCGGAATCTTCCGTAGCCGCACGGCATTCTCATCTGACGCGTAGCGGTCCGCATCGTCGTCGTCGAATTCCTGCCTCAGCACGCGCACGTTCGTCACGTCGGCCATCCTCTTCATGAAGAGGAATGCCGCCAGCACCATCCCCACGCTGATCGCGACGGTGAGATCGATGAGCACCGTGAGCAGGAACGTTGTAAGCAGAACCGCAACATCGCTCTTGGGGGAGTGGAGCTCTGCCAGAAAGGTGCGCCACTCACACATATGGTAGCTCACAACGACGAGGATGGCCGCGAGCGTCGCCATCGGTATGAGTCCGGCCCAGCGGCCGGCAAATACAGTGATGGCGAGTAACGTGAGCGAGTGAATGATCCCGGCGACGGGGGTACGTCCGCCATTCTTGATGTTCGTGGCGGTGCGCGCAATCGCGCCGGTGGCAGGAATCCCTCCAAACAGAGGCGACGCGATGTTCGCAATGCCCTGAGCGACGAGCTCCATGTTGGAACGATGACGCCCACCGATCATTCCGTCTGCAACAACGGCCGACAGCAGCGACTCGATTGCCGCCAGGAGCGCGATAGTGAACGCCGGCCCAACGAGCGCGGTAACCTCCGCGAGCGAGAGATGCGGGAGTTGCGGATGTGGCACCGACGCGCTGATCCCTCCGAATCGCGTGCCGATCGTCTCGACCGGCAGGTGCATCATCGTCGCCACCAGCGTTGTCACGATCAGAGCGACGAACGGACCGGGAATCCTGCGATTCAGCCTTGGCCAGATCAGAATGATCGCGAGCGCGAGAGCGGACACCGCTATGGCGCTCGGCGTGACACCCGTGGCGCTCTTAGCATAAGCGAGCCACTTACCAATGAAATCAGCTGGTACCACACCCATGTGCAGCCCGAAGAGATCTTTGATCTCGCCGGAGAAGATGATGAGAGCGATCCCGCTCGTGAAACCGGTGATAACGGGGTGCGGGATGAACTTGATCATCGTGCCGAGCTTAGCGATTCCCATCCCGATGAGAATCACTCCCGCCATTAGAGTCGCCACGGTGAGTCCGTCGACGCCGTACTTCTGGACGATCCCGTACACGATGACGACGAACGCTCCGGTTGGTCCGCCAATCTGAACCCGGGAGCCGCCCAAAAGGCTGATAAGGAATCCAGCAACGATTGCCGTCCAGAGACCGCGATCAGGAGTCACCCCGCTGGCGATCGCAAACGCGATCGCCAGCGGCAGCGCGACGACTCCCACGATTACTCCAGCGATGAGATCGCCAACGAATATTTCGCGGTTATAGTCTTTGAGCGCAGTTACTATTTTGGGAACGAGCACGGGCTGTCGCCGTTGAGCACGATTGGAGGGGATGCTGGTCGCGTTGACCCGCTGTGCTCAAAAGTTCGGAGTAACGAGAGCGATCTACAAGAGGTACCCGTGCGCCTGGGTCAGACTACCGGCCCAGCCAGTAATTCACCTTGACCTGAAATACATTCGTCGGACGGTCGCGGACAATTGCTGCGCGCTCTGTCGTGAAATCGAAGTTCCCGTTCGTGTCGCTGCCCATCCGGTTCTGCGTCCAGACGAAGAACACCGTCGAGCCTGGACGATACTCCCAGCGCACTACCGCGTTGCCGATCAGAGAACGGAAGGTGAAATCCGGATCTCCGAACGTGAATGCTGGCGCTGGTCCGGCGGTGCCGTCTGGATCGACTGTATAGGTTGCTCCGCTCGTCGCGGTGGCCGGAGTTCGCACTATCGTGCCGATGTCCTTTCCGTAGATCAGCTTCTGAGCCGTTCGCGGCGCTGCAAACTCGCGGAATGACGAGTAGGCTCCGCTTGCGATGAACGGTTGCGCGTAGAGCTGCAACGTGAGATTCGGCGTGAATGTCCAATTCACGCGAGTATCGAGTGATAATGTGTGCGTCTTGATGAACGCGAACACGTATCGGTTCCCATAGAATGCGGTCGCAGCGGGGTCGCTAACCTTCTCAACGTATTGCGCCGGATTTTCATCCGAGATGTAGCTCGGCGAGAGGCTGATGAACACGTTTGCGGCCGGCTTGAGCGCAACACCTGGCTGAAGTATGAGCGTGTGGGTGCCGGACCCAATTCCCTTTGCAGTCTGCACGGCGAAATCGAAAACGGCGCGCTGCCTCGCATCGGTCGAGACTTCGACTTCCGCAAAGTTATAGCCGGTTCGCATTACGACCGGCCCGCCGCGCGTCAGTCGGTCGTCGAACACAGTGGGATGGTGAATGACGAAACTGCGCAGATTCCAGTAGTTCAGAAACTGGCTGCCGAAGTAAGCTTGGGTCTGGAGATCGGTCTTGTCGCCGTCATAGTTGAACTGCTGCTGCCCGCCGCCAAGGATGACCGCATTGCGATACCAGCGTCCAGGAGTTGTCCACTGCCTGCCGACGTTGGCATTCATCCACTTGTAATCGGCACGATCCAGGAACGACAGATCGTTCGTCTCGAAACCGGGGCTGCGCCAATTCTGTGCTGTCTCCCAGAACCAGTTCCCGGTGTTCTTTGCTAGTCGGGTGTAGAAGCCATAGCCCTGAAGCGACGTAGCGTTGGGATCGTACTTGGTATTGAAGATTCCGTCGCTGGTAACTCGTCGGTCGGGACGTTGGAAGTAGTGCGCGCTGGATTGCTCGGTCAGATCGATGGCGGCTGGTGTTCCACCAACATCCGAGGTAAGTATCGAGCCAATCCACCCATACTCGCGCTGGTGCCACGTATGATTGAAGTCGATTCCGCCCGTTTCCGCTCGGCGACGAAGCCTGTCGGCGATCACCGTGTCGTCGAGCTGCCGGAGCGTTGACGTGAAGGCTCCCCCGATTGTCGTAGCTCCGCCATTCAGATCTTTCTTTACACGCCCAACGAAATAGTTGCTGAGCGGCTCGACCTCCTGTGTCTGTTCCGGCGCGCCACCGATGGGGATATACCGGGCAGTCTCTCGATTCGTCAACGCATCGAGAACTCCTACCGTGTAGCCACTCTTTGTTCGTCCAGTGATCTTCGCGGCTCCGAGAATCGTCGTGTTATCAGGGTTGTTGGCGAAGTCCGCGATACCCGCTACATATGGATCGAGCTGGGGAGGTCGTCCGATGCGGCGAGAGTAGAAGATGCCGAGGCTCGAGGTGTTGCTGCAGAAGTTGCAGCTGAAATTCCCGAAGTCGAACGCATTACTGCCGGCTACGAAGAACGGGCGCTTTTCCTGATAGTACGTCTCGTATGCCGACAGGTTGATCGTCGCCGGATCGACCTCCACCTGGCCGAAGTCAGGATTGACCGTGGCGTCCAGTGCGAGACTGGAAGTCAACAAATACTTCATGTCCGCGCCGGCGCTTGCCCGCCCGTAACTACTGTTGTGATAAGGATCTCCGGGCGTAGCGTACTTGTACTGCTCACGTGATTCGACGTACGGGAGAATCTCCAGTTGGCGCGGCTGCTGTTCGATGTTGAGCCCGGTCAGTGAGCCGAAGTACATCGCACCGCCAGATTCGTTCTTGCGCCTGAACGACCACATGTCCTGCTCGTTCAGGCGGTCGGTGTAGCGCCAGATCTGCATTCCCCAGGTCTGCAGGCTGTCGCGCGAGAAACGGAGCTGCGAATAGGGAATTCGGATCTCCGCCGTCCATCCAAGCGAGTCGACTTGCGCGGCCGCCTGCCAGATCGGATCCCAGGACGGATCGCCGTTGAATTGGTCGCCGCGCACGCCAGCGGGATTGACCTCGAACCACGCCTGATCGATGTGATTGTGGTATGGGTCCAGGATGACGATCAGCTTGTCGGTAGTCAGCGAGTTGAACGAGCCGTTGTTGCCGTTCGCGTCGAGAAGCTGATCACGCCTCGCGAGCGGCGCCCGGATGCCGCGCGTGCCGAGCGAGTCGTACATCCGCGCGCCAATATAAAGTGCGCGCTCATCGTAAAGAACTCGAACTTCAGTGCGCTGCGCTGGTGCCGCACCTTCGTTTGGGTTTTGCTGGTGAAAGTCCGTGATTGGGGTTGCTTTCGCCCATGCAGGCTCATCGAGCTTTCCATCGATTGTGATCGAGCCCGTTACTGGTGCAGCGGTAGCGATGGGTAGCGGCACCGAGTTGACTCCGATCGTCTGCGCTGACGATGTGACTCCGCATGAGGTGGTCGCGACTACTAGGACAATGAGTCCAAGAAGCGCGTTCGGTCTTGGAGGCTTGAGTCCAGAAGCGGAGGTAGCTGCCGCATTCATACGAGAGACAGAGCTAAAGATGTTTGGGAGACCACGGGTAGACTCGCAGAGCTGGTAGGGATGAGACAACATCACTACGTGCGAGGTTTGAACTGCGTTTCAGTGCCTTGCCTGGGTACGGCTCACTGAACTCGTCGTCCTTCGCGTCGACAACGCGGGCTAAAGCTGGTCGGGATTCAGCGATGACAAGGGCGCGGTTTTGAGGACGACACACGCCGGTTCGTCCGATCAAGCGCAGCTCTAAGTCCACGGGCCAGCTTTGCTGCGTCGGCGACGGCCCAGAAATGCATGAAGAACAGGCGGGGCTGTTCGCCAGTCATGTGACTGTGAATCGCCGTCACTCCAATGCCATTCTCGCTGAGCGTCCAGAGAACTGGGTTCACTTCTCCGCCCAGCAGGACCAAGTCTCCAGTGATAGCGGCATTTCCTCCACCGGTGGGCTGAAAGTTGATCGCGGTGGCGACCCCCATCGTGGGCGGGATCTCTTGACCTTCGTCGCAAATCCTCTCGCGCCGCGGGACACTCAGCTGATAGACACCTCCCGTCATCTTACCGGTGACGCCTAGTGCTTTGACGACGGCTGCCGTGTCGAACGGAACCGGAGGTGGGGCCGGGGCCGGCGGGACTGCCGGGTTCGGAGTCGGAGTCGGGGTCGGGGTCGGGGACGGCGGGCCAAGAGGCGTGTTCGTGAACTCGAGCGCGGTTCGCACGGCTCTGGCAATCCTTTCCGCGCTACCGATGGCCTGAATGTGCA
>CATPBD010000027.1 GCA_955652265.1 uncultured Gemmatimonadaceae bacterium
AGCGCGTTCACCCAGGCACGTGTGGGTCCATAGTGAAGCGAGTGAGCACCGGACGCGTTCGTCGAAACCATTCCCCCAAGCGTGCAGAAGCTCCCACTGGATGGATCGACCGGGAGGCGGAGCCGGCGCCTTTTTGCCGCGACATCGAGAGTCGACCAGAGGACGCCCGGATCAGCCCAGACGGTTCGCGCCCTCTCATCGATTTTGCCGAGGTGGTTAATGCGAGAGAGGTCGACGATGACTCCCTTGCCAATCGCGCCGCCGGACATGCTGCTTCCAGAACCACGTGGGACGAGAGCCGTCCCTGTCTCGGCCGCCCAGTTCACCAACGAGACGACATCCTCCGCATCGACGGGAACTGCTACGCCGGTCGGCATCACGCGCGCGATGCCCGCCGCCTCCGAATAGACGGCCCGAGCGAGCTCGTCTTCGCGGAACGTCCCGCGAAATCCTGTCGGTGTCACGCAGCGGCTGACTGGCCCGTAAGTGACAGCATCATAGTCCGAGGTTGCTCACACGCGGTGGATTCTCCGAGTAATCGTAGAAGCCTTTTCCGGATTTCTTGCCGAGCATCCCGGCGAGCACCATGCGCTTGAGGAGCGGCGGGGGAGCGTACCGCTTGTCGCGGTACTCGGCGAACATGATCTCCGCGATTTTGTAGGCCGTGTCGAGTCCGACAAAGTCGAGGAGCGTGAACGGCCCCATCGGGTGGCCGGCTCCCAGCTGCATTCCCTTGTCGATGTCCTCCACGGAGGCGACGTTCGACTCCAGGGCATTGATCGCGTCGAGCATGTACGGAATGAGTAGCAGGTTTACTACGAATCCCGAGCTGTCCTTCGCTCTGATCGGCTCCTTACCCAGTGCCCGCACGAAGTCGAGGGCGCGCTGCTCGACCTCCTCACTCGTGGTTATGGTGCGGACAACTTCCACCAGCTTCATCAATGGCACGGGATTGAAGAAGTGGAGGCCGAGCATTCTATCAGGCCGACCGCTCGCCGTCGCCATCGCAACGATGGTGAGACTCGAAGTGTTGGAGGCAAAAATCGCATCGTCCTTGGCGATCCGATCGAGCTGAGACCAGAGGCTGTTCTTCACATCGAGGTCCTCGACCACAGCCTCGATGAAAAGATCGGAATCGGCGAGCTGATTGAGGTCCGTTACGAACCGCAGGTTTTTCAGCGTCTTGTCTCGCTCGGCCTCGGTTGTCTTACCGCGCTCGATCCCCTTGGCGAGCGATTTCTCAATCGACTGACGTGATTTGGCGCAGAGGGATTCGGACACTTCGCGGACCGTAGTGGGAAAGCCGGCGGCCGCCGAAACCTGCGCAATTCCGCTTCCCATCAGTCCGCCGCCAAGGACGCCGACCTTTTTTATCTCTTTCATCTAGCGACTCGACCTCTCGAGGAATGCGCAGCGATTCACTAACGCGGCAACCGCGGGCGCGAAGCGATCGCTCCCAGCAACCCTGGTCGTGTAAACTCACCGTGCTCGAGCCGGTCGAGCACCTGCTCGAGCGCGAGCTGCACGCCCGACAGAACGCCACGATGGCTGTGGGCGACCTTGTAAGCGCCGGCCGTTCCGCTGGCAAACGGAATCATCGCGGCGCCGGCGGCGATCAAAAGCGGCAGATGAGCGACGACAAGTCCCAGACCGACAAGACCTCCAACTGCACTGCCCGCGACAAAGAGAACACTGCCAAACCCCACCCGGCGTGCGCGGCTCTGATGAATGTCCGCGTCCAGCCGCACGACCACACGCGTGGAGTCTACGGGGAGCACCGTCGCTGAAACCTGTCTTGCATCTACCAGATAGTAGGCATGCCCGCTGAGATTCACGGTCCGTCTCAGCTTCCCGAACAATCCGCGCTGCGGCTCCCAGGTGATGCGATCCGAGAATCGGCGCTGGACCTGAAGACACTCCTCCCGCTGCATCCACGAATCGATGGCGGCGAGCGCGTCCCGCGGACTTCCCGGAACGGTTCTCGTCGCAGTCGCGAAGCCGGCGCCCGCAATCTGCGCGACGAGTCCCCGCTCTTCGGGGACGTTGATGCGGGTTCTCTCTTCCGCAAGCGCCTGATTGATCGTGGCTGGACTGAGGCCGACTTCGTTTCCTATGTCGAGGAGCTGGCTCTCGCTGATGAGATCGCTGGAATCGGGCAGCGCGCCGGCGCCCTGGAGCTCCGCCGCCCGGGCGAGCACCCGCTCGAGCCCCTGCCTATCGAGCAGCGTCTGTCGTGCGGGAAGCGAAGACTTCTCATCGGCCATGCAGAATTATATCTGCTTAAATCCCTCCGAGTACGACATCGAGCTGGCGAGTGAGCGCGTCGCGAATGGTGTCCGGCAGCGCAAAGGTCGCGATAAATGTCGCTCGCAGGCTGGCGCCGGGCGCCTTGTTCACCGAGTTGAGATAGTAGCGCATGTATCCATCGACGAGCTCGGGCGAAGTGTGCTCCAGGAGAAGCGCTCCACCGCGCACAGCCGCCGAGCTCTGGTAGCGCTCCCCAACTCCGGTGCGGCGCTGCTCCGGGGTGATGTTATCGGTAACCGACGTGTTGGCGATACCGGACACCGCTTCGTGCGCGATTACGTAGATCGCCTGCGCGGCATCGCTTGGCCGATCGGGAAAGGTGACGGTGACAACGTTGGATTGTTTCCCGTTCGTCAGCGATCGCCCTTCGCCGTCCAGCGGAAGAGACAGCAGGACATCACCCTGTGCCTGCTGCGTGTTGTTGAGGAATCTCTGCATCCTCGGCCGATACGTCCGCTGCCAGAGCGTGTCTACGAGCTCGAGTACGTTGCTTCGCTCGCGCTGCTGCTCGCCCCAATACGAATGATAGAATTTCGTGCTCTCGTCGCTCAGCGACTGCGTGAAGAGCCGGAGCCAATCGCGATCGGCAGCCGTCGGAAAGTAGGCGGCGAGAAAAGCGATCGCGCCCGCTTGCTGTTGTGAGGAAGCCGCTCGCGGGTCTCCTCCAGCGCGCATGAAGAGATCCACCGCCTGCGACATCTCGGTCCAGGAGGAAAAAGAGAGCGGTACGAACTGGGCGTTGATCAACTGCGGATTGGCCGCCAGTCGGGCGCGAAGCCGGTCGCGGTTCGCATCCAGCTGCGTCACCACGTTCGCCCTGTTTTTCAGAACGATCATGTTGGTGCTGTACCCGCGCTTGAAAAACGGCACGAAGGTCGTGTCTTCCTGCAGCAGCGCGAAGCCGTGCAGCCAGAGGTCCACATGCTCACGGGTCTTGATGGGCCACACTGCATTCGGGGCACCGGTGGTTTGATCGGCTGGTCCCGCGCCCCCGTTCGTCACTACACCGCCGCCGCCTCCTCCCACCGATGCGCACGACGCCAGCACGGTGACGGCACCCGCCGCCGTGAATATCCGGATCAGCTGCCTCATAGTTTCCTCGTTCACTCCAACGAGCTCGGTCTAATGTATGGCTTCGACTACCAGGGCTATTCCCTGACCACCGCCGATGCACGCGGTTCCCAGGCCATAACGTTTCCCCTGGGCACGCAACGCATGCAGTAGATGGGCCGTGATTCTCGCCCCCGACGCGGCGAGCGGATGACTCAACGCGATCGCTCCTCCGTGTACGTTCAATCGCTGTCGCGGGAGCGAGAGCTCGCGTTCGACGGCGCAGGTTTGCGCAGCAAAGGCTTCGTTCACCTCGATCAGATCCATGTCATCCATCGAGAGACCAGCCTTGGAGAGCGCAATCTTCGATGCGGGCACAGGTCCGATGCCCATGACGGCCGGATCGACACCTGCTACGCCCCAGGAAACGAGGCGCCCCAGGGGCTCGAGCCCGCGATCGCGCGCGAATTTCTCGCTTGCGATCACCATTGCTGCGGCACCATCTCCGATACCAGATGCGTTCCCGGCGGTGACGACGCCGCCCTTTCGAAAGGCTGGCTTTAGTGCCGCCAGCTTCTCGGCCGAAGTATCGGGCCGCATGTGCTCGTCCTTCGCAAACTCTTCGACTTTTCCGGTTTTCGGATTCGGGATGGGAACAGGCACAACTTCATCGTCGAAGACTCCTTCGTCCCACGCGGCTTTCGAGAGCTGCTGTGATCTCAACGCGAACTCGTCGACGCAGCCGCGATCGAGCTTGTATCTCTCGGCGAGATTCTCGGCGGTCTCGGCCATGCCGAGTCCGACGTACGAGTCGGTGAGTCCCTCCCAGAGAACGTCTTCCATCACCGGCGCTCTGCCGAGCGGCGTTCCCCAACGCAACCCGCGAGTGACGTGCGGGGCCTGCGACATCGACTCGGCGCCACCGACCAGACAGAGCTGTGCATCACCCAGGATGATTTCCTGCGCTCCGCTCACTACCGCCTGAAAGCCGGAGCCGCACAGACGATTGAGGGTCAGGGCAGAAGTCTCCTGGCGGCAGCCGCTCTTGAGCGAGACGTGCCGGGCAAAGTAGATCGAGTCGCTCGTGGTGTAGAGAACGTTGCCGAAGATGGTACTGTCGACATCGCTCGCGCTGATTCCGGCTCGCTCGATTGCCGCTTTAGATGCATGAACGGCGAGATCGACCGGCGATAAATCCTTCAGCTTGCCACCGTAGGTGCCGAACGGAGTTCGGACTGCGGAAAGGAATACGACGCTCTCGGGTGTTGCGCTCGCGCTCGTGCTCACCTAAAGGGGCGAAGAGATGATCATGCCTTTTTCCCGCAGTTGACGCAGAACTTCCACGCCAGATCGAGCTCGGCGCCGCATCCCTCGCAGTGCTTTGCCGCGAGATTCTGTCCGCAATGCGGGCAGTAAGTCACCGGCCGTCCCTGAGGAAGAGTGCCGCCACAAAAGCGACAGCCATCGGGCATCTCCATTGTCGAGAGCGCCGGGACGGAGAAGCTCGTGCCTTCGCCTGCAGTCGGCGATCCGTTTCCGCCCGTTGCACCCGTTGAGCGAGTTCCGACTGAGTATCCGCCCGAGTTCTGCGACGGGATCGAGACGCCAAGCTTCTGCACGGCGTCCGGCACGAGGGAGATGCGCGTCTCCGCATAATCGCGGAACGCTCCCAGATCTGGATGCTGTGATGCCAATTCCTTCTTCAGCCGGTCCTGCATCGACTGATCGGCCCGAATGTATCCGTTTTCTCCGGAGAGAAGTCGCGTCAGCGCTGCTTCGTAGTCCTGATTCGTCTCGATGCCGAGGTCGCGACGGTAGTGTCTGTACGGAACCAGCGTGTCGTACAGCTCCTGCACCGTGAACGGTACGCTCAGGTACTCGGCGTGCCCGTTCCGGATGTTGTGCACCAGTCGCTGAAAGAGTCGGTCTAGATCGTCCATGCTCGCTTGCTCGGCTGGAATGAATGAAGATCGGGAAAAGGAGCGGTTTCCTTCAAGCGGAGCGGCCCTTCCTGGTGCTTCGCCATCCAGCTGGCGAACTCTGATTGCCGTAAACCGCCAGAGTTTGATTGTTCCGCCGCCGCCCGCGTCGCCAGAAAATTCGCGTATTCATTCTGGGGCTGCCCGTTGTGTCCGCGGATCCATCGCCACTGACACTCGTGAGAGGATGCGGTTTCTACCGCCTCCTTCCACAGCTCCAGGTTCTCGATTGCTCCCCCTTTTCGCTTCCAACCGCGTGCCATCCAGCTTTCGACCCACGATGACATCCCTTCAACGATGTACTTGGAATCGCTCGTAAACAGGACGCGATAGGAATTTCCGTTTCGGGACAGTGCGCGAAATGCCTCGATCACCGATCGCAGAGCCATCCGGTTGTTGGTCGTGGACGCTTCGGAGATCCAGTAGTCGCAGCGTGTAACCTCGTTGGACTTCGGATGAAGCCATTCGATCAATCCGCCCGCCCCGCCCGGATTATCTCCGTCACGTCCGTTGCCGATGCACGACTCGTCGGCGTAGATGGCGACCAGGTCGCCGGACTTGGCGAGCGTCACTTCACGACCTCGAAGCTGTCCATCTCGTCGAGATAGAGAGTAATCTGGTCGCCGGTGGTCGGGTGGGTCGCTTCAACAGCTTCGCGCCCGCTGATCATGCGCAGCTTTGTCGGCACGACGACGTACTCCGTCCCACGTCGGTACGCTGCAATCCGTTTACCGTTGGTGATCGCTCGCTCGAGTATGTCGTACTGCCTGTGCGTAAACTCAGCCAACGAACCTCTCCTTGCTCGCGCATCCTCTACACTTCGTCGCACCACTCGCCGACGACCCGAGCGAGTACTCTCGTCGCACGCTCTATGTCATCCACCGGCACGAATTCCTCGGCTGCATGCGCAAGAGCGATGTCGCCCGGCCCAAAGCAAACCGTCGGAATCCCGGCTTCATTGAGGAGGGCAGCATCCGTCCATGCGGAGAGCCCTTCGATCCTGACCGGCATCCCTTCCCGCTTGACCGCTCCAACCAGCCGTCTCACTATCGGCGCGTCGACCGGCACGTCGCTCGGAAGCTGTGCGGTACTCAATGTAACTCTCGCGTCGAATTCCGGCCGATCCGACTTCACCCGGGCGCACGCATCCATGATTTCGCGAGTCGCTTTCTGGACCGATTCACCGGGAATCGTCCGTCTCTCGATTGCCAGATTACAGAGCTCGGGATAAGTGGACATGCCCACACCACCCTCAATGGTCGAGGCATGGAGCGAGCCGCGGCCGAGCAAAGGATGCGTTGGGCCTGCCTGTCGAGTCTTTTCGAGCCGGTCCAGCTCGGCGAGAAGGAGACCCGCGTGTGTGATCGCGTCGAGCCCCAGGTCGTAGCGGCTGCCGTGCGCCGCTCTCCCCCTCAGTTCGACATCGAACCAGGCGAAACCCCGGTGGGCGGGACAGACCGCGAGCCTGGTCGGCTCGGTGATGATTGCTTCTTCGGCGCGAATTCCGGCGGCGAGCAGCGCGCGCATGCCGAGGCTTTCGTACTCTTCGTCCACGACGGCGGTGACCAGGATCTGGCGCTTCGATCCGGAGGTCGCGCTCAATGCAGCTGCAGCGCAGATCGCCGCCAATCCACCCTTCATGTCGGCGGACCCGCGTCCATAGATCCGACCGTTGCGAATCGCTGCTGAGAAAGGCTCGTGAATCATCCCCTCGACGCCGACGACGTCCAGGTGGCCGTTGAGCATGAGCGCCGGCGCACCGGCCGGTCCGATTCGCGCGACGACGTTCGGACGACCAGGCACGACGCTCTCCATGAGGTCGACCGAGAACCCCCAGTCGTCGAGCACCGAGGCGAGGGTGCGAGCGCAATCACCCTCGCCCGGCGAGTCGGGAGCGAGGGTAGGGTTTCTGGAATCGATTTGTATCAGGGCGCGGGCGAGCGCGACCGCGTCGCCTCGCAGTATGGCCACGACCTACCTTCTTTTCGAGGTCTTGCCTGAAGCTTTGGGCTTCGACTTCGCAGATGACTTGACTGAATGCTTCTTCGCCGCAGGCTTCATGGTGGGCTTCTTCGCGGCTAGCTTCTTCGACGCTGAGTGCTTCGCCGCCGGCTTCGCGGCGTGCGCCGTGTGCTTGATAGGAGCCGGCGCATGTCTCGCCGCCGCGTGATGAGTTGCCGTGTGGTGAGTTGCCGTGTGGTGAGTTGCCGTGTGGTGAGTCGTTGCGTGGTGACTTGTCGTGTGGTGCGAAGCTTCGACTTTGGGCGCCGCTTTCGGCGCGGCGGAAGCAGCGGGGGTGAACGGCTTCCTCTTCGCGTGCGAAGCCTCGACTTCGCGCATCAGCTTGTCGGCCTCCTCCTGGGTCATCTGTCCGCGGCGCACCATGTACTGTAGAAGGTCGCGTGCGCTTTCGAGCACGAGTCCCGTCAGTCCGGCTGCGGCGCCCACAACGTCCTTCATTGCCGCGGCCATTTTGCTGCCCGCCTCGAGGCTGATCTCGTGCGCCTTGGCCGCCATCTCGGCGACGGTATCTTTTACATCAGCACCGCGGTGGCCGGGACTGCGCTTTGGCGGAACGAGGGGTGCGGTTCCGGCGGTCGCAGCGGTTGCCGTGCCGACGGCGGGAACAGGTGCTGTGGGGGTAGCAACTGCTGGCTTTTCTCTATCGGGCATTCATGGACTCCGGTCAGCCGCAGGGTCTTGCTGACGGGTGAAATCGCTGGAGTGCTGAGTTGACCCCGTACTGGGGCTCGAACGGCGCTAAGTATATGATTTTTCGTCACTAAAACAAGGTGGGGTGACCTACCTTCGCCGAACCTCCCAATCGGGCCTGTTTTCTCCGTATTTAAAGTCAGTCGTGCGCCAGTCAGCCAACACTAACCAGCCAAAGCAGCCATATGAAGCTAAGAGTGCTCGATCTGACTCGCGTACTTGCCGGACCCGTGTGCTCCATGATACTGGGCGACTTGGGTGCCGACGTCATCAAAGTGGAGCGAGTGGGGACGGGAGATGAGACTCGAGGCTGGGGGCCGCCGTTCAACGGCGATGGCGAGAGCGCCTACTTTCTCGCGGTCAACAGAAACAAGAAGAGCATTGCCGCCGATTTGTCCGACTCCGGCGATCGGCGCGTGATCCAGGACCTCATCGCGGAAGCGGATGTGG
>CATPBD010000028.1 GCA_955652265.1 uncultured Gemmatimonadaceae bacterium
GGCATTCTTGTGGACATCACCCAGCGAAAGGAGCTGCAGACCCAGCTTCTCGAACTGAGCATTCGCGATCCACTGACCGGCTGCTACAACCGGCGCTATCTGAACACCGTCACGCGACAGTGCGAGGCACAGCCAAAGGGCGAGTGGGGCTGCATCTACCTCGACATCGACCGCTTCAAACAGTACAACGACACGAAAGGTCACGCCGAAGGCGACAGCGTGCTGGTGAAGATGGCGCGATTCCTTATGCGACACGTTCGAGCGGAGGAAGCAGTGGTGCGGGTCGGGGGCGATGAATTCCTGGTAGTGCTCTGCGACTCGGGACAGGATCAGACCGACCACGTGGCTTCCCGACTGCGCGAAGCAGCGCCGACCTCGGCCCCCGTACCTTTCTCGATGGGATGGGCGGCGCGCCGGAATGGCGAGAGCTTCGAGGAAACGATGGTTCGGGCCGATCATAGACTGCTCGAGGTCAGAGTCGATGAGCGGCGTGACCTCCAAAAGCGACGGAAAAAGAGACCAAAGGTAGGTTAGGCCGCCGTAACGGGCTCCAGTGCCCGGCAAAACACCAAAGCCTCTCGAGCGTGTGCAAGTGAAGCTGCGGCATACGTCCCACAGTAGAACCCCCTTCTACTGGTGCCTCATGCGCTCACTTCTATTGTTGGCCGCTCTCAGCATTCCGAAGCTCGTTTCAGCACAAATCCCGATATGTCCACCGCCTGGGTCGCTAGGCCCCACGCCGTTTTGCCGGCCTGGCATGCCCTGCCCAAGGCCGGTATGCCAGATCGAGCCAGCATACGTCGTTCGTCAGAGCAGCGACGTGCGCGTGGAGCTCGTCGATCGTGTGCTGCGGTACGAGGTGACTGAGACATTCGTCAATCGCGGCAATAGAGTGGGCGAAGCGGATTTCATGTTTCCACTGCCCAAAGGAGCAGCGTTTCAGGATCTCAAGCTTTCCATAAACGGCGAGCTCGTGTCCGGCGAGACAATGAATGCCAGCCAAGCGCGCCAGATCTACGAAGAGATCGTGCGACGCCAGCGTGATCCTGCGCTTCTCGAATGGATGGGATATGGGCTCCTTCGCGCGAGAATCTTTCCGATAGCTCCGGGGGAGCAGAAGAAAGTCGTCGTCCGCTTCCAGACTGTTGCCGAGCGCGAAGGGGATGCGCTGAGAATCGACTATTTCCGCGGAATGAGGAATACTCAGCTCGCGTCAGTTCAGCAGCCAGAGGGCCGAACGTCCTTTGTACTCACGTACCCAAATGATCCGATGTACGGAAGGGCGTACTCTCCAACCCACTCGCTCTACGAGGGCGGATACGTCAGAGAGGATTCGGAAGATCGTTCCTCTGACAGGTCTTTTGCCTCGTACGACCGCAGCTCCATGCGTAGAGTGGAAGTGCGGGACGCGACGGGAGAGGTGACGATCCTGATTCCGCTTCGCCGCTCGACGAGTGCCGCGATCTCGCTGCTGGCAAACGCGCCTGGCAACGGCGACGGATTTGCGCTCATTACGTTGTCGCCTCCGTCAGTCCGTCCTCGTCCAGTTCCGAGAGATCTGACTTTTGTCATCGATGTATCCGGCTCGATGTCCGGCCAGAAAATCGAGCAAGCCCGGGCCGCGGGTAAGCAGATTCTGGGCTCACTTTCGCCGATGGATCGATTCAAACTGATAGACTTCTCGAGTGATGTGCGAACGTTCCGTGATGGCTTCTCCATTGTGACTCGTGAGAACATTCACGCGGCGGAGCACTATCTCGATCAGCTCGATGCCCAGGGATCGACCAACATCTCAGGCGCGCTCGAAGAGGCATTATCGACTCCGGTTCAGCCGGGTCGACTGCCGATAATACTGTTTCTTACTGACGGCCAGCCTACGGTGGGAGAGCGCGACGCGTCGGTCATTGCCGCAAACGTGGCTAAGGAGCGGGGATCGCGCCGACTCTTCACGTTCGGTGTGGGAGCCGACCTCAACGTGTCTCTGATCGAACAGCTGGCGCTCGAGGGCCGAGGCACTGCCAGCTTTGTGCGGCCGGAGGAATCGGTCGAGCGCGCGGTTGGAATCGTCGCGAGCCGGCTAACCAGCCCACTCGTGACCGATATCCGAGTTCATGGAGATGGTGTGCGTCTTCTAAGAATGCACCCGTCAGGGCCGGTGGACATATTTGCCGGCGAGGATCTGGTGCTTCTTGCGCGCTACAACGGGAGCGGCGACGCAGTCGTGCGCTTCGATGGACAGACGACCAGTGGTCCCGTGAGCTGGAGTACCCGCGTCAATTTTCCGGAGCGCTCGCGGGAGAATCCGTTTGTGGCGCGACTGTGGGCGACTCAGCGCGTGGGATATCTGAGCGCGGAGAAGAGGCAGCATGGCGGCTCCCAGGAGATCGACGACGAGATCCGCGATTTGGGAGACCGTTTCGGAATTCCTACTGAATTCTCGTCGTATCTCGTCGTCGAGCCGGGAATGAATCGTCGGAGAGACATGGGCGCTGGGGGTGTCCAGCTTCAAGGCATTGTTACTGGGGCGGCGACAGGTGCTCCGGCCGCCGTTCAATTCGAAGCGGCAAAGACCGCCGCTGCGCAACGTTCTGTGACCAGTCTTTCGATGGCAGATGAAGCGGACTTCAGTGGCGCTCGCCAGGGCGGCAACGTAGCCCGAGCCGGCAATGTGACCTTCGTATTACGCGATAGCGTATGGACGGACGTTCGCTACAAGAAAACCGAAACGATATTGCAGGTGAAGCCATACTCGGATGCTTACTTCAAGCTGATCGAAATGGTGCCGGACCTGCACGAGGTGTTCTCGGTCGGCGAGCGTGTCATAGTAGCGGGACGCAGCATGGCGATCGAGCTGACTTCGTCAGGAAAAGAGAGTCTCACCGATCGCGATATGACGCTGGTAAGGGATCGCTGGTAATCGAGTGACCGACGTCGATCGCCTCTTCCGAACGTACAACGTCGCGTTGGTGCGATATCTGACGCGGCGTTTGGGAGATCGCGACTGGGCGGAGGAAGTTGCACAGGAGACATTCGTGCGTGCTCTCAGGCAGCCTTCGATACAAAACGAGCGTGCGTGGCTTTTCGCAGTGGCAACCAATCTCGTGCGGGATGAAGCCAGGAAGGACATGAGGCGCCGAAAGCATCTGGCACTCCTGGCGGAACAGGAACGCGAGACGGTCGTCGAGTCTGAGGAGACGACGCTCGAGCGCGCACAGGAGGCGGCGATGGCGCGTAAGGCAGTTGACACTCTCGCCGAAAGAGACCGGCTCGCGCTTCTGATGCGTGAGGAAGGACTGGACTACAACGAGATCGCCGAGGCGTTGCAGTTATCGCCCGGATCGGTGGGAACTACGCTGTCGCGTGCACGCCGCCGGTTGGTGGAGAGCTACGAAGATTTGCAGAAGAGTCGAGAACAGAGAGAAAAAAATGCAGCATCTTGATGAAGGAACGATTCATTCATTGCTGGACGGCGCGTTGAGCGTTGACGAAGCCGCCCGGGTTGAGGCACACGTCGCGGAATGTCCGCAGTGTGCGGCGGCCGTCGCGGAGGCGCGCGGATTTATCGCTGCCTCTTCTCGCATCCTCACCGCGCTCGATCATGTTCCACGCGGTGTGGTGCCGGCAGCAGCTTCGGTCAGTTGGTATAATCGAGCAGTGTGGCGAGCGGCAGCCGCCGTCCTCGTTGTCGCGGTAGGGAGTTTGATGGTGGTTAGAAATGGCCGAAATGAAGCCACGGATGGCCGCCAATATCCAATGGTGGACTCCACGTCCGCTAGGACTCCTCGTCCAGCGCTGCCGATCATCATAGCGGCATCGCCCGCGGCAACTCCAGCGCGCAAACCGCAGGCACAGGGATCAGTTACTCCGTCAACCCGGAGCGCGCTCGCTTCCGGAGTGGCATCGTCCGGTAAACCAGCCGCTGAAGCGGATTTCTCCGGCAAATCAACTCGTAGTGCGAAGCA
>CATPBD010000029.1 GCA_955652265.1 uncultured Gemmatimonadaceae bacterium
CGCGGTGCTCTACATGGGCGCACTCGTGGCGAGTAAGCGCAACGCTGTGATCCGAGCGTTCTACCAGCGCTTGCTCGCCGCGGGTAAACCGAAGAAACTCGCTCTCCTCGCCTGCATGAGAAAACTACTCACGATCCTCAACACTATGATGCGCACCGGCCAGCGGTGGTCGATCGATCAAAGCTCGCCGGTACTTATTTCCGTTTGACTTTCAAGACAGTTGCTAACAACTGAATTCTTAGCCACTGGCAACTCCCGCCTGTTCAGTTGCAGTTGTCAGTCGCCAGTCGCCAGTCTGCCCGTCAGGCTTGGGTTGCCCGCTGAAGCCTGAGAGTGAACGTCGATCCTTTCCCGAACTCGCTCGTAGCTTCGAGTGAGCCACCCATCGCCGACGCGAGCCTGCGACTGATTGGCAGTCCGAGGCCAGTGCCGGTCGACACGGCCCCCCTCGCCTTGAGTTGCACGAAGGGTTGGAAGATGGCTTCGAGCTTGTCGGCGGGAATCCCTTTGCCTGTGTCGATCACCCGGATGGCGACAGCTTCCGGCTCCAGCTCGCACTCGAGGGTGATGCTTCCTCCGCGCTCGGTGAATTTGATCGCGTTGGCGAGCAGATTGAGGAGAATCTGCTGCATCTTTGCGGCATCGGCGTTTGCGACGAGCGACGAATCCACGCAGCGATAAATGTAGTTCAGCTCTTTCTCTTCCACCTGCGCACCAACCAGGCCTTCCATGTGCACCAGCACTTCGTGCACGAGCGTCGGATGAAGAGCCAAATCGATCGACTGTCCGCTCTCGAGCTTGGCGAAATCAAGAATCGTGGTGATGAGTCCCAGAAGGTGTTGCTGGCTTTGTTGGATGCGCTCGAGGTATCGGCGCTGCGGTTCGTTGAGCGGTCCGTGAATCTCGCGCTCGAGCAGCTCCGTGTAGCCGAAGATCGCCTGGAGCGGTGTGCGGAACTCGTGGCTCAGCAGGGCGAGAAAGTCGGACTTGATGCGGTTCGACACCTCCGCCTCTTCGCGCGCACTGCGCTCGCTCGCGAGCAGCTGATCCTTGATGCGGTTTGCGGCGGCGAGCTGGGTCGTTCGTGATGCGACGCGGAGCTCCAGGTCGCGATTCAGCTCGCGCACCGCATTCTCCGCCTGCTTTCGTTTGGAGATGTCGCGCACCACCCAGCGGTAGCCGCCGAGGTTCTTGTTCCTGGCGGCAACGCGCGCGACCGAAACGGAGACGTCGGTGGGGGTGCCGCTCCGCGGGTGGAGGCGTATCTCCCAGTCATCGGATCCCTCTGACCCGCGCAATTGATCGAGCCGATGCCGGTAGGCTCTGCGGGCCGACTCCTCGAAGAAACCCGGCAGCATCTTGCCCGTCAGAAATCGATCGGAGAGTCCGAGCAGCTGGCTGGCGGCCACGTTCGCTTCGCGAATGATTCCCCGGGAATCGGTCAGGAAGCAGGCGTCAGGAGCGAACTGAAAGAGCTCGAGGTACTTCTGGCGCTCGCGGTCGATCGCATCACGCGATGCGAGCAGCTCCTTGTACTGGAGGACGTTTGTGTCGAGTCTCTTTCGCGGCGCTTCACGCGCGTCAGCGATCGTGCTTTGCTGCTGGGGGTGGGGGTCCATCATGTCTGGCGCCTTGGGCGAGCGGGAGCGCTCTCGCAGGAGGAGACATGCAACTCCAAGGCCTAATGTCTGATATGGTGTTGCCTCCCGCGCGCGAGGAAAAAGAACGAGGCACAGTTTTCACCGTGCCCCGTTCGCCTCCGTCGCGGCTGGCTTGGTCAGCCGCTGCCTTGGCTCGTTCCGCTCGGTCTTCGTCCGCCGCGAGATGCTTCTCCACCTTTTCTTCCCGCGACGCGCGCCTCTTCACTGGTGAATTCATGCGCGGTTCCCTTCTGGTGCGCTGCGCGTCCACCCTTCGCCGCGATCGCGCGCTGCGCCTGTGGATCCATCGCTGCAAATCCACGCGGAGTCTTGCGAATGTTACTCGTGCTGCGCGATTCTCCACCACCGTCGTTGCGCCCGCTCATGCCGCCGCCTCCACCAGTACCTCCGGCTCCGCCGCCTCTGTTTCGCTCGTCCATCCTCTCCTCTTGGGTGTTCCGCTCTTCTGCCATTATCGGTCTCCTGCCGCGATATTCAAAGTTAATGACGCCGCTGCTGGACGGGCACCGCGCGAGCGGTGGGGTGGTCGGAGCGAGGCGGTCGTCTGCCGGATATTTTGATGCGCAAGCGTCAGGCCGTAATTTGTGGGGGAGGGTGAAAACATGGCCTACGGCGTCATTGTGGATTTCTTCCCTTCTCACATGTCTGTGAGCGCTTATGTTAAAGACCGGTGGCTAAAACACTCCGAGGTGGTCAGTGAATCCAGTCGAAGCTGAGACGCTGTCTAAGATCGAGGTGCTCGCGGACCTCGAGCCCATCGTAACGGAGTTGATGATCGCGCACGAAGCCAAGCGTGTGCTCTGGTTTCCGGCCGAACTGCTCGAGCCCCCGCCGGGCGAGGATCCGGATCGTCATCTGAAAGCGCTCAGAGAGCGCGCCAGGGGGATCAGTGACCCCGCCCGCGTGGCGCTGGCGCTCAATCTCCTCACCGAGGAGGGGCTGCCGCACTTCCACCGTTTGCTAGCTGTTTATCTCGGAACGGACAGCATCTGGGCGAAGTGGAACAACCTGTGGACGGCGGAGGAGGATCGGCACGGCGCGATTCTCCACGATTACACACGCGATGCCGGCGTCTTCGATCCGGTGGTGATCGAGAAGATGCAGTTCGACTACATCAAGGCCGGGTTCGAGCCGGATTGGGACAAGGATCCCTACCGCGTCTTCGTCTACACTTCGCTACAGGAGAGGGCGACGCAGGTCTCCCACGCCAACACCGGCAAGTACGCGTCGCAGTACGAGCCGACGATCGGGACGGTGCTGCAAAACGTCGCCAAGGAGGAGGCGCGCCACTACACGTTTTATCGCTCGGTATTCAAAGCGGTGTTGGAGCGCGATCCGAACCAGGGGCTCGTAGCCGCCGCCAAGATCATGCCGGCGATCGACATGCCCGGCGTGAACATGCCCCATTTCCGCGAGCTGGCTGACGTGGTGCGCCGCGCGGGGATCTACGGTCCGCGCGATTATCTCAGGATCGTCGAGGAGCTGATCAAGTACTGGTCGATCGATACGATGGAAGGGTTGAACGATCTCGGCCGCAAGGCGCAGGAAAAGATCATGGAGATTCCCGCGCGTCTCGAGCGCATCGCCCAGGTGATGGAGCTGAAGACCAAACCCAAGAGCTTCGCGTTCGACGTGATCTTCAATCGCGAATTCGCGATGGACTGACTGCTTGCGTCTTTAGAATCGTTTCGCCCGGTCAGTCGGGAGGGGATCGCGACTCCGTCGGCTGGCTCGCTTACACGCTGCGAGCCCGTCAGCCCACTCGCCGCTGGCGCTGGCGAGCGGGCACCCAGCCGGTCTCTTGCTACGCGAGCACGCCTCCTACG
>CATPBD010000030.1 GCA_955652265.1 uncultured Gemmatimonadaceae bacterium
ATGCTACAGCGAGTCCTATAACAGCTCCCGAGGAGGGACTCGAACCCCCGACCCGGTGATTAACAGTCACCTGCTCTACCACCTGAGCTACTCGGGAATAACTATAAAAGTTAGCCAATCTCAGGGTCGGAATCAACCGATTGGGTGTGGCGCTCTCAGAGTAATTCCGCCGTAATCCGCGCGCGCTAACTTCAGCCCATGCAAACAAAACGGAACGGCACTCAGCGCGAGACCGCGTTGGTTACTGGCGGCTCTGGCGGCATCGGGCTCGAGCTGGCGAAAAACCTCGCCCGCGCTGGATTTGACTTAGTCCTCGTCGCTCGAAAGCGTGACACGCTCGAGGCTGCCGCCGGTCAGCTGGAAGGGAAGTTCGGTATCAAGGCGCACGTCTTCGCCGCGGATCTACGGCTCCAGGACGCCCCGCAGGCAATCTTCGACTTTCTGCGCAACGAAAACATCGACATCGATGTGCTGGTCAACAACGCCGGCTTCGGTTTGGGCGGCGAGTTCGCGGATACGGCAATCCAGCGCGAGCTCGAAATGATTCAGGTCAACATCGCGGCGCTTACTCACCTCACCAAGCTGTTCATCCCACCGATGATTAAGCGTCGTTCAGGTCGAGTGCTCAACGTTGCGTCGACGGCCGCGTTTCAACCGGGACCGTTAATGGCCGTCTACTACGCCACGAAAGCGTATGTGCTCAGCTTTTCGGAAGCACTCGCCGAGGAGCTGCGCAACACCGGCGTCAGCGTTACCGCACTCTGTCCCGGACCAACCCAGACGGAGTTCGCGGACGCGGCGCAGATGACGAACTCTCGCCTCTTCAACTCATTTGGCGTGGCGGATGCCGCGGACGTCGCAAAGTATGGGTTCGACGCGATGATGCACGGGAAGCGTCTCGCGATTCCGGGCTTCACGAACAAGGTCATCGCGCAAGCCAACAGGTTTGCGCCGCGCTCTCTCACGACCAAGATTTCGCGAATCCTTCAGGAGTCACGCAACTAACAGCTCTCGCTTGACTTAGAGTGCGAGCTGGCTTGACATCTCCTCGACTTCCGCGAGCGCAAACCGCTGCGCCTCTCTGGGCGGCGCGCGGCGCTCGAGCAACGGAGCGAGCCACCGACCCGTGTGTGATTCTTCCACCCGCACGATGTCCTCGGGACGTCCCATCGCAACCACTCTCCCACCGCCGATTCCGCCTTCGGGACCCAGATCGATCACCCAGTCCGCCAGCTTGATCACGTCGAGATTGTGCTCGATCAGGACGATCGAGTGCCCTTGCTCCAGCAACCGATCGAAAACCTTCGCCAGCTTTCGGATGTCCTCGAGATGAAGTCCTGTCGTGGGCTCGTCCAGGACGTACATCTTTTTTCCGGATTTCTTTCCTGCCAGCGCCAGCTCGCGCGCGATCTTGATACGCTGCGCTTCTCCACCAGATAGCGTCGTCGCCGGCTGTCCCAGCCGCAGATAGCCGAGTCCCACCTGCTGCAGCTGCCAGAGCGCCTGTCCAAGTTTTTCCTCGCGCGGGAAAAAACGAATCGCCTGATCCACAGTGAGATTGAGCACCTCGTGGATGTTCTTGCCGCGAACGGTCACGTCGAGCACTTCAGGCTTGTAGCGCTTTCCGCCGCAGTCCTCGCAGGGCACGAACACGTCGGCCATGAACACCATCTCGACCTCGAGGGCGCCAGCACCCTCACACGCTTCGCACCGTCCGCCCTCGACGTTGAAGCTGAAAGTTCCGGGCGTGTACTTGCGCTGTCGCGCAAGCGGAGTGTCGGCGAAGATGCACCGGATCTCGTCGAACGCCTTTACATAAGTGACAGGGTTCGAGCGCGGTGATTTTCCGATGGGACTCTGATCGATCATCACGACGTTCTCGAGCGCATCGAAGCCGGTGATTGTCTCATATTCTCCGACTTTCTCGCCGAGGTGAAGCTTCGCCGAGTGTTCGCCTACGAGGTGGGTCTCTAGCGCGCGGTAGAGGACGTCGTGCACGAGCGTGCTCTTTCCCGAGCCCGACACCCCGGTGACGACCGTGAGCGCTCCGAGCGGAATCCGGACGTCGACGTCCTGGAGATTGTGCTCGCGCGCGCCTGTCAATGTAATCCACCGCGGGCCGAGTCGGCGCCTCTCGCTCGGCAGCGGAATCGTGCGCGCTCCGGTTACGTATTGCCCCGTAAGCGGACTCTCGGCCACGCGGGACAGCGGTCCTGCAAATACGATCTCTCCTCCCGCTTCGCCGCTCCCTGGTCCCAGCTCGACCATGTAGTCAGCCGCCTCGATCGCGGCGAGATCGTGCTCAACTACGAGCACGCTGTTGCCGGCGTCGCGCAATCGCTGCAGCAGCTTGAGCAGTCTGTCCATGTCGCGCGAGTGCAGTCCGATGGAAGGCTCGTCGAGGACGTACAGCGTGTCAACGAGCTGCGAGCCAAGTGAGTTGGCGAGGCCTATGCGCTGTGCCTCGCCGCCAGAGAGCGTGCGCGTCGCCCGATTCATCGATAGATAGCCGAGCCCGACATCGCGGAGAAATGTCACGCGGTCGCGAGCTTCCTTGAGAATCATCTCCGCGATGCGCCGCTCGAACTCCGTGAGCTGCAGCTCGTTCAGCCAGACCGCGAGATCATCGACGGGGAGCTCCGCGACCTGCGCGATGTTGAGGCCGCCGACCCGAACATTGAGCGCTTCAGGCTGAAGCTTGGTTCCGTGACAGCGGGGACACTCCTGTGCGGTCTGGTATTGGCGCAAGAAAACGCGGATGTACTGCTTGTACCGTTTCTCCTCGAGATCATGGAGGAAGGGAAACATTCCCTTGTAGCCACGTGTCTTCGAATGGAGCAAGAGCTGCCGATGCGCCGCACTGAGCTGATACCACGGCTTGTCCATCGGAATCCTTTCGCGGCTGGCGAACTCGGCCAGGGCTCTCCGCTTGTTCTCGTAGCGGGGTTTTGTCCACGGATCGATCGCGCCATCGCGAAGCGAGCGTGTAGGGTGGGGAACGATCAACGCCTCGTCGTACTCGAGGATAGCTCCGAATCCATTGCACTGACTGCACGCCCCGCGCGGATTGTTGAACGAGAAAAGCTGTGGAGTCGGTGTCGGCGCCAGGGTGCCGTCGTTGGCGCACTGGAATCGCTCGGTGAAGCGGAGCCTGTTGACCGTCAAGCCATCTAGCGGGGACACGACCGATTCGCCGAGGAGAATCACGCAATCTCCCTCTCCCTCCGCGAACGCGGTTCCGACGGCATCACTCAACCGACCACTGGTTTCCGGCGACGCAGTTAGTCTATCGACAACCACGAGGAGCTCCTTCGCGCGCGTGATATCGCGCCTCGAATCCACGAGATCGTCCAGGTGCATCACCACTCCATCGATTGCCACACGCAGGAATCCCTGCGCGCGCAGGTTCTCGATCACCACATCGTGGGTGACTTTGTCGGAGAGCCGCAGGGGGAAGGTGACGTAGAACCGCGTACCGGCCGGGAGGGCGAGAACCTTGTCCGTTACCGACTGCACCGTCTCGGGTTTGATTTCCCGCCCGCAATTCGGACAGGAAGTGCGTCCGACGCGCGCCCACAGAAGACGGAGGTAGTCGTAGATCTCAGTAGCTGTGCCGACCGTGGAACGAGAGGTCTTGGTCGGATTCCTCTGCTCGATGGCGACGGCCGGCGACAGCCCTTCGATCGAATCGACGTCTGGCTTCTCCATGCGCTCGAGGAATTGCCGCGCGTAGGAGGAAAGCGATTCGACGTAGCGGCGTTGGCCCTCGGCGTAGATCGTGTCGAACGCGAGGGACGATTTTCCGGAGCCGGACGGGCCTGTTACGACCGTGACCGTGCGTCTCGGGATCTCGAGGTCGAATCCTTTGAGGTTGTGCTGCCTGGCGCCGCGGACGACGATGCTGTCTTTCACATCCCAAATCTAAACTCGGCACCGAAGATAGGCCGAAATTATAGTCGCTTTATGTGGCTACAATCGCCTGACGAGTCGGCCAAGGAGTAGAAGGACAATCGCCCCAACGGTGGCGATGCCGATGGAGCGCAAGTCAAACTCGCCGGCGGGGATCCGTCCCCATCCGAAGAAGCGCGTACCGAGCCATCCACCGATGAAGGCGCCGACGATTCCAAGGAGGATGGTGATTATGCAACCCGAAGGGTCCCGCCCTGGCACCAGAAACTTCGCCAGTGACCCGGCGATGAGGCCGAGAAGAATCCAGTACAGCCAGAGCGGCAAACCCTTTCCCTGCGTGGAGCGAGTGGTGCTTTACGG
>CATPBD010000031.1 GCA_955652265.1 uncultured Gemmatimonadaceae bacterium
AGATCACTGATCGATGCCGGCTTGAGGTACACTCACTTGCCATCGCTCGGTGGCCGGCGGCGCGGGCGACGCGATTCGCACAACACTCAGTGGCGGAATGCGAGCTTCCGGGCCTACGCGGACTACATGGAGACGCGGGAGTTCAACGAGGCGCTCGAAGATCTTCTGACTCTTGCCAGTCTGGAGCCCACAGTAATCATGTGCGCCGAAGCGGTTCCGTGGCGCTGTCATCGCTATCTGATTTCGGATGCCGCGGTGGCCGCCGATTGTTCGGTGCTGCACATAATGGATGCCGGCACGGAAGCGCATCGCCTTACTTCGTTTGGACGAATCGACGCCGGTCGCATCCGGTACGATGTCACTGCGCAGAACGAGCTGTTCGAATCAAGGCCGGTTTAGAAGCTCAGGCATGCTCGTTGCCATCTTGCCGGCCGTAACTCACTCCTTGCGAGGATGCCATCATGCTTTGGACGATTGCGGTAATTCTCTTCATCCTGTGGGTGCTAGGATTTTTCATTGTGCACGTGGGTGGCGGGCTGATCCACCTTCTCCTCGTGATAGCGGTAATTGTGGTAGTCTATCGCCTGATCACCGGCAGGCCGGTCGTTTAAGCGCCGGCCCACCTGCCGCGGCGACTTCGTTGCTTCGGCACCATGCTGCCCTCTTCATCCGTGCTGGCGCGGAAGGGAAGGGCAGCATTTCACATCGATCCACGTGACGCGGACTGATACACGGAGGGCCGGCAAACTCTCGGCGGGCCCCGACTCGGTTCTGTCGGCAGTCCGTGTCGTTCTCTACGAGCCGCAGGACCCCGTCAACATCGCGGCCACGATTCGCGCGATGAAGAACATGGGCTGCTCGGATCTCTACCTCGTCCGCTCGGTGGAATACGATCCGTGGCGGCTGGAGGGAATTGCCCACGACACCGGCGACATCATAGCACGCATCAGAAATTGCGACTCGATCGAGGAGGCGCTCGAGGGCTGCGTTCGCGTCGCTGGATTTACTGCGAGAAGAAGAGCCGCCAAGCGTGACGTAACGACTCCACGCGTCGCCGGCGTGGAGCTGCTCGAGTTCGCGCGCCTGGGACCCGTTGCCGTCCTCTTCGGCAGGGAAGACAAGGGCTTGCCCAACGAGATACTCGACCGGGCGCACGTCGTAGTCACGATCCCGACGACAGAGCACGCATCCCTCAATCTCGCCCAGGCTGTGTTGATCGCGCTCTACGAGCTGCATCTCTCCGCAGCTGACGCGACCCGCTCGCTCGCGCCGCCCCGCAAAGACGCACCGCCCGCCACTGCGGAAGAATACGAGAAGCTGTTCGAGGACACCGAGCGCGCGCTCTACGCCATCGATTTTTTCAAGACCCGCTTCCACGAGCACATCATGCGAACGGTGCGCACGCTCTTTTATCGGGCCGCGCCTGACTCGCGCGAGCTTGCGCTTCTGCGCGCGATTTACATCGAGGTGGTTCGAACAATCGACCGCATCACTAAGGGAAAGGCCGGAGGCTTGCAGCAGTGATGTCGCACCTTGCGCGGGTATACGTGTCCGGACATTTTTCCGCCTGTCGATTCGCTTGTGAAATTCTTCACAAAGCCGATTGATTAACTCGCCTTTACACGAATATCGCGGATGAACTTGCGAAGCAGATGGCTAGCGGTGCCGGGATTCGTATGCATCGCGGCGCTCGCCACCATGCTCTCTGCGTATAGCGGCGCATCGTCTTCGGAGGGGAACAGCCCGGTGCAGCCGGTCGCGTTCCCCCACACGATTCACGTGGACATGCTGAAGATGAACTGCCTCTACTGCCACTTCTCCGCCAACAAGTCATTCGATCCGGGTCTCCCTGCCGTCGGCACTTGCATGGGCTGCCACACCGTCGTAGCAACTGGAAAACCGGAAATCCAGAAACTGGCCGGGTATTGGAACAAGAAGGAGCCGGTGCCCTGGGTCCGCATCCACAAGCTGCCGGAGTACGTGCACTTCCCGCACATGCGGCACGTGAATGCGGGGGTGACTTGTCAAACGTGCCACGGCCAGATCCAGACCATGAAGCAGGTTTACCAGGCGTCGTCGCTCAACATGGGCTGGTGCATCAACTGTCACATCGGACAGTCGAATCCGCCCTTCAAGGCGAGATACGACTGCAGCACGTGTCACTACTAATCGAATGAGCACCGAGCCAGAGTCAACCGCGTCCACCGCGGCCGCCGCACCGGCCGGAGTGAAGCGCCGCGAATTCCTGAAGGTGCTCGGCGTCGGCACCGCCGCGACGACGATGCTGGGATGCGCTTCCGAGAAAGTCGAGAGGCTCATTCCATATCTCGTTTCACCGGATCAAACCGTACCGGGTGTATCGACTTATTACGCGACGACCTGTCGCGAATGCTCGGCGGCATGCGGCGTTCTCGCCGAGGCTCGCGATGGGCGCACGATCAAGCTCGAAGGAAATCCGGACCACCCAGTGAATCGCGGCGCGCTTTGCGCGCGCGGACAGGCGGCGCTGCAAGGGCTCTACAATCCCGATCGCTATCGTGGGCCGATGGTGCGTCGCGACGGACAGCTCCAGAGCGTGAGCTGGGACGACGCGCTGCAAATCTTTTCGCAGAAACTCGGAGAGACGCGCAGCCGCGGTGGTGCGGCGAGCGCCGTGTTCATCAATCAGCACGAATCAGGAAGCTTCCCTGGTTTCCTCGATGCGTGGCTCACCGGCTTCGGGATGCCGGCTCATCTCAGTTACGATGCGGGCGCTGATCACGCGGTAATCGCCGCAAACCGACAGAGCTATGGCGTCGCCTGGCCGAAGCTCGACTTCAGTGCCGCTCGACTCGTCGTGTCGATTGGAGCGGATTTCCTCGACGGCTGGGGCGCGATGGTCCCGCAGCAGCTCGATTTCGCCGATGCGCGCGCCAATCACGAAAATGCCCCGAGGCTCGTTTACATAGGTCCGCGCCGTTCGCTCACCGGTCTCAACGCCGACCAGTGGATCGATTGCAAGCCGGGCAGCGAGATGGCGATAGTGCGCATGCTCCAAGGCCAGCTCCCGATTGAGGCCGTGTCTCAGGCAACGGGCGTCAGCACTGCCGTGCTCGATGCGTTTGGGAAGGAATTCGCCGCGACTACGCCGAGCATGGTGATCGCGGGCGGCGGCGGAGCGGATGGGCTGGAGGTCGCGCTCGCGGCGAACGCGCTCAATCAGTCGCACGGCGGGGTCGGGGTAACGATCAAGCCGAACGAAGGCTACCTCGGCTTCGATCGCATGGCATCACCAGCGGAGCTGC
>CATPBD010000032.1 GCA_955652265.1 uncultured Gemmatimonadaceae bacterium
CCACACCGGTGGTCGCTCAGCGAGCCTGGCGACGCCAAATATCGGGATCGCGAACAACGCAAGGTAAGTGAGCGCGTAAAATATTCCCGCCGCGTTCTCGAGCAGCTGAAACGCTTCCTGCACTCCCACTCCGGCCTGGCCGGCGAGCGACAGCGCAATGGTGATGCAGCTAACGAACAGGATCGAGTTGACCGGCGTGCGAAAGCGTGGGTGAAGGCGCGTGAACCAATGCGGCAGGAGATTGTCCCACCCCGCAACGAGAGGCAGCCTCGTATTTCCGTTGAAGAGCATCGTGACCACACCCAACTGTCGAAGGAGCAACAGCAGGATGAGCGATGGCACAACCGCGCGCGCTACTCCAACACCGCTGAACCCGATGGCGAGCGCCTGCGGAATCGGACTCACGAGATCGATGCGGTTCAGGGGCACGAGCGCGATCACGCTGTTCGTGCCGAGTATGAACATCACCGCAATGGCGGGCGCGGCGATGAGGACCGAACGCCCAATCGTACGCGCCGGACTACGCGCCTCGCCCGCCATGATCGCGACGTACTCGAAACCGCTCAAGGCGCCGAGCGCCATCTTGCCGAAGATGTTGAGGCTGAAGGGTGTGAAAGCGGGCCTCGATACATCCAAAGGGTGATAGGCCACCGGTGTGCCGTGTCGGAATGCTATGAACGGAACGACGAGCAGCGCGGCAAAGGTGAGGATATGTGCCGCGCCACCCACATCCTGCACCCACCTTCCGATCCGGAGGCCGAGAACCGAGACGGCTGTCACCAGCAGAAGCGAGAGAGTACTTACCAGCGGCGTGTACCACCAGACGCCGCTCAGCGAGGCGCTCGCGCCGGTGAGGAGATAGGAAGCGTTCGTCGCGATCGTTACGCCGAACGTCGCGATGATGAGCACGGCGTACGCCCACAGGTTCCACGCGACGAGAAAGCCGAGAAACTTCCCCAGGCCGATCGTCGCCCACTGGTACAGGCCACCCTCGAGCGGCATCAGCCGGTTGAGGTAGATCACGACTGCCGCCTGCGGGAGGTAGTAGAACGCGATAGCCAGAACCCAGAAGACGGTGTGGGAAGAGCCCAGCTTGGCGGCGGTCCCTACCCAACCGGACCCCACCACGTACAGGATCTGCATCAGCACCAGATCGACGAGCCCGAGCTCCTTACGAAGCCCTTCGCTCCGGGCGCGGACTTGCTCGATGCGCTCTACGCCGGGCTGGGAAGAAGCGGCCGGTCGGCCCGCTGGCGGGGAGGGGATGGCCGTGTTTGCCAAGGCTTTAAAACTTCCCTCTTGACAACCGGGCGCCACTGTTGAATTTTCAGCACAGTTGATTTTTCAACACTCAAAGGGGGTCCGGTATCTCTGGCTCCTTCAGGCGCTTCCCATGACCGTGACGCTAATGCCCAACAAATCTGAAACTGACGCCGGCACCGCCGCACTCTCGCGACGCGAGAGACAGGTGATGGACATCCTTCACCGCCGCACCGGAGCGACGGTAGCCGAGATCATGGCCGACCTTCCGGATCCGCCGACGTATTCCGCTGTGCGTTCGGTGCTGCGGATTCTGGGGGAGAAGGAGCTGATCAAGCACCGGGAAGACGGGCCCCGCTACATATACTATCCAGCCAAGCCAACCGAGACGGCCCGCGAAGATGTGCTCGCGCACGTCGTCCGCACGTACTTCGGAGACTCACCCGAGCAAGCGGTGACCGCACTGCTCAGGATGTCAGACGTCGACCTCAGCGACGCGGAGATCAAGAAACTCCGCAACAGCATCCGCCGCGCTCGTCAGAGCGGGAGATAAGAACATGACCACGCACTTTTTCTCGACGTTGGGTGGATCGGCTGGCTCCAACATTCCGATGGTCATGCTCCTCGCCAAGGCGACGATCATCCTCTTGCTCGCGCTCGGCATGACGGTCGTCATGCAGCGCGCGTCGGCGGGAGCTCGTCATCTCGTCTGGCTCGTGACGCTTGCCGCGTTGCTCTTCGTGCCCGCGCTAACGGCGTGGGCGCCATTGCGCGTGAGAGTTCTTCCAGCCGTACTCTCGGTTGCCGACGAATCGTCCGGCTTCGGATCCAAACTCGACGAGTCCGGGAGCACCAAATTGGACCAGACTCAAAAGCATTCCGGCGTCATCGCGCCAAACTCCATAAAGGGCGCGGTCCCTTCGGCGGCTGCACCGGGCGCCATCTTCGGATCGAGCCTTACGAACGGAATCTCCATACTCTTCCTGATCTGGGCGGCTGTCCTCCTCGTCATCGCGGCGTCTCTCGGATATGCGACGCTCGTCGTGCGCCGGATCGTCAGGCGCGCGCGTCCGCTCGACACCACAGACTGGCTCAATCCTCTCTGGGAGGTGTCGGATCGGCTCGAGCTAGACGAGCCGCCGCGTCTGCTCCGCAGCGAGGATGCGAAGATGCCATTTGCATGCGGATTCTTCAAAGCCACCATAGTTCTTCCCGCCGAATGTGACTCGTGGTCTCTCGATCGGCGGCGCGCTGTGCTCCTGCACGAGCTCGCTCACGTCAGGCGGCACGATCTCATCGGTCACACGCTTGGCCGCCTGGCCTGCGCGATTTACTGGTTCCATCCTCTCGTCTGGACGGCTGCCAAGCACCTCCGCTCCGAGAGCGAGCGTGCGTGCGACGATCTCGCCCTGGCGTGCGGCGCCCGCGCGGCGGATTACGCTGAGCATTTGCTCGACATAGTCACCAGCGTGCGACGCGATTCGACGCCGTCGGTGGCGCTCGCAATGGCGAGGCGCAAGGAGTTCGAGGGTCGCATGCTCGCCATCCTCGATCCGGAGCTGCGTCACTCCAGCCCGAACCGGAAGCAGTCGGCGACGCTGATCGGGTCTCTCG
>CATPBD010000033.1 GCA_955652265.1 uncultured Gemmatimonadaceae bacterium
ACTTGAGTGCTCCCCGCTCTCGTGTCTGCCAATAGACCGAGTCGCGCCCATCATCGCCTGCGGTGAGATACACGAATACGCCACGATTACCTCTCCGGAGCCTCTCTGTTATCACATCACCCATGAACAACTGCCAATCGTCTTGGTGAGCCACGATGACGCCATCGAGCTCTTCAGTATGGTTAGATAATGACCTAACTCCGATTGGGTCAGGCAATGTCGCAGCAACGGCGGCAATCCACACCGCGCCTGCATGCTGGATAAACGGTTTCACGGAGAGTCTCACGAGGCAAAAGTAACTCGGATTGCACACCCGGTCCAGCAGACAGATGTGCAAAGCGGGTGCGCATCCGCGCACCCGCGCACCCGCTATGTTAGCTTCTTATATAATCAACCGCGAAACTATGCGACCTTCACAGCCTCTACCTCGAGGCAGATCTTGATCTCGAATCCCACCACGACCCCACCGGTCTCCAGCGCCTGATTCCAGGTTAGGCCGAAATCACGGCGGTCAATCTTCCCGGTTCCACTAAAGCCGACACGCTCTCCACCCCACGGATCCTTCGTCTTTCCCTCGAACGTGACATCCAGAGTTATTGGCTTCGTGACGTCTCGAATGGTCAGCTCACCCGTGAGCTTGAAGTTCTCCTTTTCACCCTCGATACGGGTGCTGCGGAATTTGATCTCCGGGTAGACCTCTGCATTGAGGAAATCAGCTGAGCGAAGATGCTGATCCCGCTGGTCGGTCCGCGTGTCGAGGCTGGCTGCCAGGAGCGTCGCTTCGACGGAAGACTTCCTTGGATCCTTCTCATCGGTGTAGATGGTGCCTGTGACATCACTGATCCGGCCTTTTACGGTCGTAATCATCAGATGCTTCGCCGAAAACTCGACTAGGGTATGTGTAGGATCGAGTTTCCATGCTGTTTTGGCTCCTGCTGCGGGGGCCAATGTTGCGGGTGCGGTCATTGTTGATTCCTCTGTCTTTCGGTCTGAAGTGTCTGCCGATCATTGTCCCGGCAGAGTGGGTTGTCCGGACTGGACTTACTATTGATATGCTAGTATACTTTAGTAAGAAACTTGTGTCAAGCACCCTATTTCCTCAAACTTTCTGCATGGTCCCGAACGGTTCGCCTCCCCCTGTCTGCTCCCGTTTCCACCGAGCTGTCGAACTCATCGGCGGACGATGGACTGGTGCAATCATCCAAACCCTGCTTCAGGGGAAAACACGGTACGCGCTTATTAAGGGCGCGATCCCTGACATTACCGATCGGATGTTGTCGGAACGACTGCGTTCCCTGGAGTCGGAAGAGCTCGTAACGCGAAGAGTGGTTCCAGACAGTCCCGTGCGCGTTGAGTACGAGCTCACCGCGAAGGGCAGGTCTCTCCAGAGCTCGTTGCGCGAGATCAGCGCTTGGGCCGAACGTTGGATTCCGCTCGAATCAGAAGCGCCCGCGAAGAAAAATCGTAAGGCTGCCGGCTGACTCTCACGAGAGCGGCGAGAAATGCTCGCCGTGGTAAAGTCGGGTTTTCATTGGGCCTCAACCGTGTTGATTGTGCACTCCCCCGATTGCACTTTTCAATCGGCTGAGTTCCCACTCGAGAACTGATGCTCCTCCCACAACCCATGCCTCCCAAAAAATGCGTACGCTCGTTTCATCGCTGCTGATCTCTGCAACCGGGTTGGCTCTGACGCCCGCTCCTGCCGATACCCTTTTGCGCGGTTTCTTCCCGCAATCGGTTCAAGCCGAGCGCGATCTCGAAGCGCGCTTCAAGGCGATGCCAGATCCTGCAAGAATGAGAGAGGCAATGCGTCGCCTGAGCGCGCGTCCCCATCACGTCGGCTCCGCGTACGACAAAGACAACGCCGAATGGATTCTCGGTCAGTACAAGTCCTACGGATGGGATGCGCACATTGAAAATTTCGATGTCCTCTTTCCGACTCCGCTTGAGCGGATCGTGGAGCTTATCTCTCCAACGACCTACAAGGCGTCACTTCAGGAGACAGCGATCCCGGTGGACCCGACATCGAATCAGCAGACCGAGCAGCTGCCTTCGTACAATGCCTACTCGATTGACGGCGATGTCACCGGGCCGCTGGTTTTCGTGAATTACGGAATACCAGCTGACTACGATGAGCTCGAGCGGCACGGAGTGTCTGTCAAGGGCGCTATCGTGATCGCCAAGTACGGCGGATCATGGCGCGGTATCAAGCCGAAGGTCGCCGGCGAGCACGGTGCCATCGGCTGTCTCATTTACTCGGATCCGAGGGATGACGGTTATGCTGGCGGGGACGTCTTTCCCGCCGGTCCGATGCGTCCCGCCCAAGGTGTGCAGCGCGGTTCAGTCGCCGACATGCCAGTCTATCCCGGAGATCCTCTTACTCCCGGCGTTGGTGCAACAAAAAACGC
Source organism: uncultured Gemmatimonadaceae bacterium (assembly GCA_955652265.1). Classification (GTDB taxonomy): domain Bacteria; phylum Gemmatimonadota; class Gemmatimonadetes; order Gemmatimonadales; family Gemmatimonadaceae; genus UBA4720. The sequence continues at coordinate 2,409 of CATPBD010000033.1, forward strand.
GAAGCGCCTTTCGATCGCTGAGGCGAAGACAATTACAAAAATCCCGGTGTTGCCCATTTCCTATGGCGATGCGCAGCCACTTCTCGCCGCACTTGGCGGTCCCATTGTTCCGACATCGTGGCGCGGTGGATTGCCGATCACTTATCGCTTTGGCCCCGGTCAGGCAAAAGTTCATTTGCGCGTCAAGTCCGAGTGGAGCCTGAAGACGCTCTACGACGTGATCGCGAAATTGCCCGGCACGACCGAGGCGGATCAATGGGTCATTCGCGGCAACCATCATGACGCGTGGGTAAACGGCGCCGAGGATCCGCTTTCCGGGCAGGTCGCTGAGCTGGAGGAGGCGCGGGCACTCGGCACACTGTACCAGCAAGGGTGGCGGCCGAAGCGCACCATCATTTACGCGGCTTGGGATGGTGAAGAACCCGGACTCCTGGGTTCAACGGAATGGGTCGAGACACACGCAGACGAGCTCAGGGCACACGCTGTCGCCTATCTCAATAGCGACACCAACAGCCGAGGCTACCTGGGCATCGAGGGATCACACTCCCTCGAGAAATTCATCAACGGCGTTGCAATGGATGTGGAGGATCCCGAATCCGGTGTGAGCTCCTGGAAGCGGACCCAGGCTGCGAGAATTCTCAATGGTTCTCCGGAGAGCCGCCGCGAGGCGCGAGATCGCGAAGACCTTCGCATCGGAGCGCTGGGCTCAGGCTCTGACTATTCGCCGTTCATCGATCATCTGGGTGTTGCGTCGCTCAATCTCGGATATGGCGGCGAGGACGAAGGCGGTATTTATCACTCGATTTACGACGACTTCTACTGGTACACTCACTTCAGCGACACATCGTTTGTCTACGGACGCGCCCTCGCGCAGGCAGCTGGGATTGCCGTGCTTCGGCTTGCAAATGCCGATGTACTTCCATTCGCGTTCACCAACCTAGCCGAGACTGTTCAGGGTTACGTGAAAGATCTCCAGTCTTTGCGAGACAGGCGCGCGGAGCAGATTGCGGATCGCAACAAAGAGATCGATGAAGGATTGTTCAAATTCACGAGCGACCCGCGTGATCCGGTGACGGCCCCACAACGCCAGCAGCCCGCACCGCAGCTGAACTTTGCGCCGCTCCTCAATGCGCTCGATTCATTGAACCACGCTGCATCGCGCTACGACCGCGCGTACAACCGCGCCGTGGGTGAAGGTCATCCCACCGTAGCGAAAAGCGTAAATGAACGGTTGCTTCAGGCCGAGCGCGCTCTCACTTCCGCCGAGGGGCTAAAGAACAGAAGCTGGTACGTACACATGCTCTACGCACCGGGCTTCTACACTGGTTATGGAGTGAAGACGATACCGGGAGTTCGCGAAGCGATCGAGCAGGGACAGTGGCAGGATGCCGACAGGGAGATCGTGCGTGCCGCTACAGCGTTGGAACGCGAAGCGACTCTTATTAGTCAAATAGCTGCGACTCTGTCTGGTGGCACCTGATGGCGAAGCCGCTCAGTACGTGACCTGGTAGTTCAACCGAAAGCCTCGCGCCGGCTGCGGGATGAAATCCTTGATCACCGAAAGGTTGTCTCGGTACACACGGTTGAACACGTTATCGCAATGGAGACCGATGTTATGTACGAGGCGTTGTCGCGTTAACCGCACCCCGATGCCGAGATTCACCACAGCATATCCGGCAGTCGGCGTGTCACCTTCACCGAGTCGCGTCTGCCTCGCCGCAAGACGCGTTTCGATCACACCCATATAAGTTCTGTCCTGATATGTCGCGCGCAACAACCCTCTTAGCGGAGGTATGAACGGCAACGGGACGTTGCGTCTTGTATCCTCGGCGTTCACATAATCAGCGCCGGCTTTGAGCGCGAAATATTGAGCCGGCTGGATGACGACGCTCGCATCAAGACCAAATAACCGAGCGCTGGTGGCACCGAACTGGCGCACTGGAAATCCTTGAATCGTGTCGCCGCGCAGGAACCCGTAGATGTAGCTACGGATGCTGTTTGCGTAGGGCGCGATTTCAAAGGACAGGTTTGTGAAGCTCCCCTTGAGTGACGCGTCCGCCCCCAATCCTGTTTCGGGGCGGAGTTCCGCGCTGCCTATCGTGTACGTACCACTCGGGGCATCAAGTCCGTTCGCAAACAATTCCTGAACGGTGGGAGCGCGAAATGATCGGGCGAGACTCAATGATCCTGTCAGATGCGGCGTGAACTGCTGGATCGCGCCGAGTGAGGCCGTCAGTGCATTGGAAAGCCGTGAGACATTGAGCGTTTGAAAAACCGGATCCGTCGACTGCGGGTACGGACGCGTTTGAATCTTGTTGTAATCGTATCGCAGACCGGCTTGCAGGCGAGTGTTATCCGCGGCCGGATATTCTTCGAACGCGTATCCTGCAAACCCGCCGGTCATCGAGTTCGGGCCAAGCGGCTCGTCACCCTCGATCGTGAGGTCTTCAATGTTCGCCCACAGTCCTAACGTGCCTTCGAGTTTGCCGAAGGGTTGATGTTGCAGCTGCAGCACCCCGTTGAACTCCCGTTTATGGAAATGGTTGGCTTGAGGTTCGGAAACGCCGCTCGCGTCCTGAGTTGTTGGGAATTCGGAGTGGTTGTAGTCATTGTAGCCCGCGTTCAATCTCAGTTGCTTTGCGAATGATCCATCGGCATTGAATAGGCTGCGGAATTCGACTGTATTGCGCCGCTGAGCGATGCGCGACGTAGTCGGAGGCACATTCACAAAGTCCGGATTAGGCGGGACACCGGGTATGCCGTAGTTCGTTTCGAAGTGTTTGCCACCGATCCCGAATGTTCCGAGGCCGCTTTGATAAGCGTAACCAAGACCTGCCTCGCCGCTACGGTCGAACGTCTGTGGCATCCGATCCAGATTGAACACTGCACCGGTGCCCGGGTCAGTATAGCTTCCCGAAGGAATCCGGATATTGTGCGACCTGATTCCTCCCGCCGAGACACGCAATGCTTGACTGCCCTGGCTGTACACGTTGTTGACATAGGCCGCACCCTCATTGCTTACCGTATTCCCCTCGATCGCGGCTGTGCCTGAAATGGAATGATCCGACACGGATGGAACCATGTCGGTGATGACATTTACGAGCCCGCCAATCGTACTGGGGCCATAGAGGATGGTCGCGGGGCCGCGAACCACGTCGATTTGCGAAACACTGATCGCCTCGATTGGAGTAGCATGAGCGGGATCAAAAGTCGCCAGATCACCCATGCGAAGCCCGTTTTCGAGAACCAGCACCTCGTTGTCCCCCAGGCCCCGCAGAATTGGTCGCGATGGAGCAGACCCGTTGCTGCGAACTGCGACGCCGGGAAGATCGGAGATCTTCTCCGCGAAACTGGTCCCTGTACTGTTCTGGAATTCGACTCGCGATTTGGACGCGGTCGATTGATACTGTTCGTCGGAAGTGCGCGCGATTGGTGATGCGGAGACCACAACCTCCTTGAGGTGGATCGCGGATTCCCTCAAGTCAAACGATACCCTCGCGGTATCGCTGATCACTTTGACCGTGTCCGTCGCCGACGCGTATCCGGTGACACCAACGAATACTCTGTAAATGCCCTTCGGAACATCAGAGAAAGTGAACTGCCCTTGTGCCCCAGTATGCTCGATGCGATCAAGCTCGAGGAGTCGCACAGTCGCGCCAACTACAGGGTTGCCAGCACTTTGGACGGTTCCAGTAACGGTTTGCGCTTGGAGAGCGGCCGGCCACAAGAATGGTGAGGCGAACACAGTGCAGATCTTGATCAGGCGGCCTTTCACAATTCGCACGCTCTGTTGTTGGTTACACCAGTGGCTAGGGACGGAATCGAACCGCCGACACGCGGATTTTCAGTCCGCTGCTCTACCAACTGAGCTACCTAGCCGTACAGTTTGGACAGCACAATTAACCCAATCGCGATCTTCTAATCAACGGGGCGTGAATCGCGCATTTGAATCGCTCGCGATGGTTGTGAATCTCAGCGGGTGAGTGCTTTTCCGTGAGCAGCTGTGATCACTGACTTTACCCCACCTCGAACATTGAAATCACCGACGACACGCATCCACTTCGGCTTGGAGCTCGCGACGAGATCATCCAGAATTCGGTTGACTGCACGCTCGTAAAAAATCCCGTCGTTCCTGTAGCTCCACAGATAGAGCTTGAGGCTCTTGAGCTCGATGCACTTTGCCGCCGGGACGTAAGTGATGCGAATCGTCCCGAAGTCGGGCGCGCCTCCCTTCAATAGTGCCAGCTCTTCCGCGTCGCCCTCGATTCCGCCGAGTGGACAAAGGGACGTGAACTCCGAGCAATCCATGTGGATCTCGTAGTCACGATCTGCGTAAGGATTGTCGAAGGTCTCGAGAAGCTCTGGTCTTGGCATCCTCGAACGATGCACCGATGACTGACGCGGATCAATCCGCGGCGACGCCTTGCAACCTCACTACTCAGAGCGGTGTCGCTGTTACTCGTCGCGCAGCTTTCGCGACATTTCCTCGAGCAATCGCCTCTCGTCTCCCGAGAGGCTATCAATGCCCTGCTGCGAGATCTTGTCCAGCACCCGATTCACTCTCGCTGCGTGATCCTTCGGCGACTCCTGCCTCGGTACGTGCTGCAAGGGCTTGCTCTCACGGAGAACAACCGCGTTGCTCCGCGCGACGACTTCATCGACACCTCGCGCCTGGTCGCGCATCGGCGATCGATTCCTCGGCACTGCTCGTGGCATGTCTTCCGATTCTTCCGGAACTGCGGAAACCCAGCCCTTGACACGGGTAAGGCCGCCCAACGAGGACAGCTTCAGGAAGATCCACCCGAATGCCATTCCACCAACGTGTGCTGTCCAGTCGATTCCAGAGCTCGGCGATAGCGCGAAGATGATGTTCATCCCGATCATTGCTGCGATCAGCCAGCGAGATTTCATTGGGATTACGCCGAAGAGATAGACCTCTTCATCGGGCCAGCGCAGTGCGTAAGCGACGAGAACACCGCTGATCGCACCCGATGCGCCGATCACGGCGGAATGTTGCGCGAATACCAGGTGCGCTATGGCGCCCCCTAATCCGCACCACAAATAGAACTGGACGAAGCTCCGAGTACCCCACACTTGCTCGAGTCTGGGGCCGAACATCCAGAGCGTGAACATGTTGAACGCGAGGTGCGCTAGCCACGCGTGCACGAACATGTACGTCAGTACTGTCCACCAGGCATTCGGGAATCGTGCCGGGTCGAGTGCGAGCGCCGAATAGATGGCATCCGGTCCGAACAGCGTGAGCTGTAGGAAATAGACGCCAATGTTCAGCGCCAGCAGCCACTGAACAGCGCGCGTCATGCGCGGAGATTCCGATGCCTCGTACAGCTCGCTCATATACGGACCTGCTACAAAAGGACTACATCCTAAGACACAGTGGGCGTCGAAGGGTTCCTGGGGAACGCTTAGTCGAAGGGTTCCTGGGGAACGCCTACTTGAGGGCGAGCTTGACTATCCGCTCGCACAGCTCGGGGAAGCTGATTCCCATCGCCGCGGCACCCTGTGGTATCAGACTGAGCTCGGTCATTCCGGGCAACGTGTTCGCCTCGAGACAATAGAACTCGCCTTCGCTTGTTAGCCTGAAATCTATCCGGGCGCATCCTCCAAGCTTGAGAGCCTTGAATGCTGCTAGGGCTTGCCGCTGGGCTCTCTCCGTGGCTTCTCGCGAGATCTTGGCCGGGAACTCTTCCGTCGCCATGCCCGCGGTGTACTTGCATTCGTAGTCGTAGATCTCGTGCTTTGGGATGATCTCCCCTACCGGTAACGCGATATCCCCCAGAACACCTACTGTCAACTCCCGACCCGGAACAAACCGCTCGATCATCACCTCGTCATCGTACTTGCTCGCTTCCGCAATGGCGCTCGCCAGATCGTTTCGCTTTTTCACTACTGACAGGCCAACAGTGGATCCTTGTTTGGACGGCTTTACCACCACGGGTAATCCGAGCATTCCCTCGACCTGCTCAATCGTGGCCGGTGCCATGAGCCAGTCAGCAGTGCTTACCTCAGCGGCCCGGAAGAGTATTTTCGACAGGTCCTTGTCCATCGCCAATGCGCTCGAAAGGTGCCCGCTTCCCGTGTACTTTACCCGCGCCATATCCAGCAGTGCCTGGATTGTACCGTCCTCGCCCTGCCCACCATGAAGCCCGAGGAACACGACGTCTGCATCCTTGATCTCATTCATCGAGGTCAGATTCGGCAAGAACGTCCCCTCGGCGAATTTCGACAGCGACTCCAGCGATGGCGGCTCGGTGCCGACCTTTCCGGTGCTCAGCTCCCGCTCCTCGGCATCCCTGATTACACCGCGCGCCGGATCGAGGGCAGTGACTTTATGCCCACGACTGCGCAGCGCCTGCACGATCCGAATCCCAGATGCAAGCGAGACGTTCCGTTCGGACGACGTTCCGCCCATGAGTACGGTGATTTTCATTCCTCTGATTTTCCTTGATTCTTAGCGGGACATCATGAAGTGCAGCATATCGGATCGCGTGACGATTCCCTGCACGACTCCATGCTCTTGTACCAGCACTGCCGGGTTCGATTTCGAGAGCAGTTTGACCACGCTGTCCACCGGCTGATCGGACGCTACCATTGGGAATGGCGAATCCATTATCTCGCTGACGGTCGTATCCAGCAGCTTCGGATTCTCGAGACTTTTTTGCGACAACGACCAGTCGCTCACTGAGCCAATGCAGTTCGCCCCATCCATCACTGGAAGCTGCGATACGTCGTGCAGGCTCATAAGGCCAATTGCTTGCCGCACGGTAGCACCGGGCGCAACGCTTACCACTGATGGTGCGCTTCCGTTTTTTCTGCCGAGTACTGTGTGCAGAGCGACCCTTGGCACATCGAGCATCTGATTCTCACGCATCCACTCGTCGCTGTAAAGCTTGGAGAGATACCGCTCGCCTGTGTCGCAGAGAACCGTCACCACCAGTGCTTTCGGATCATCGACCTCGCGCGCGATCTTGAGAGCAACTGAAGTGATCAGCCCTGAGGATCCGCCAACGAACAACCCTTCCTCACGCGTCAGCCGCCTGGCCATTGCGAACGATTCCTTGTCACTGACAGTGTGGTACTCGTCGATCACGCTCATATCGAGCGTGCCGGGAAGCTTGTCCTGTCCGATTCCCTCGACTTTGTACGGCGTTCCCTCAATCTTGTTCTTCCCCTTGCTCCGCCAGTACTCGGCCAGTATCGAGCCGGCAGGATCGCCTGCAATGACCTTGACCTTCTTGTTCCGCTCTTTGAGGTAGCGACCAACGCCAGTGAGCGTGCCGCCGGTTCCGGCCGACGAGACGAAGTGCGTGATCTTGCCCTCTGTCTGCTCCCACAGTTCAGGGCCGGTTGTGGCGTAGTGCGCTTCTGGATTCGCGTCGTTGTAGAACTGGTCGGCCAGGATGGCGTTGGGGGTTTCGGCGGCGATCCGTTTCGCCATTATCACGTAATTGTCGGGGTGATCGGGCGGGACAGCAGTAGGCGTAACAATCACCTCGGCACCGAATGCTTTCAGCAGGCGGACCTTTTCCTGCGACATTTTGTCGGGCATCGTGAAGACACACTTGTACCCCCGCAACGCGGCGGCGATTGCCAGCCCGATACCGGTGTTGCCACTCGTGCCTTCCACGATCGTTCCGCCCGGCTTGAGCCGTCCTTCCTTTTCCGCACGTTCGATGATCGGCAGTCCGATCCGATCTTTGACTGACCCGCCCGGGTTGAAGAACTCCGCCTTCGCATAGATCGGGGTGCGGATTCCGCGAGTCACGTGATTCAGCCTGATGAGCGGCGTCCACCCAATTGTCTCGAGGACATTGTCGTAGGGCTTACGGTTCCGTTCGTGCTTCATCTAGCGGATCGTCTTGCCCTTCGTCGTGCCGCTTGCTGGCTTCTTCGCCGCATCTCCAGGCTTCGCGGTGCTGCCGGCACCAGTAGAGTCTCGCACGATGATCGAATCGCCCGCGAGGGGCGGTGCATCCGGGTGTCTGAAGAACACTGGAAGTAGAATGGACACCGGCACTGGCTGACCCCGGGTTTTAGCCGCTTCGAACTTCAGGTCGCGGGAGCCTTTCATCGCGGCAGAGTCGAGCGCGCTGAATCCGGAAGTCTCCGCGACACGAGTTGAATCAGAAACGATCGCACCATTGCTGTCGATGTAGATACGCAATGTCACATTTCCTTGGACTTTCTGCGCATACAGAGCTGGCGGATAACGGAATGGCAGCTCCTTGTTCAACATTACTGGAGCAACGTCCGGTTGCCTCCCAACGGTCTGGAAGGGCAGTCCTGATCCATCTCCGTTCTTGCACGCTCCCACAGCCGTTGATAGCAGGAGAGCGAAGCAGTTTCTGAGTGTCGCGTTCATCCTCAGATTCTCTCCCCTTCCTGTTTCGCTTCATCCACAAGACGTGCAAGCACTTCAAGAGCCTGAATCGGTGTCATGTTATTTGGTTCCACTCTTCTCAGTTGTTGAATGACGGGATGCGTCATCAACCCAAATAGAGCAAATTGATCATCCATGTTGACGAGGGGCGCTCTCGAGGCGTGTCCTGATCGAGGCACGATCTGTTCCGCTTCGAGCAGTCTCAACAACTCCCTGGCACGCTTGAGAACGGTTGGTGGCAGGCCTGCCAGTCTTCCGACTTCGATCCCGTACGAGCGGTCCGCGCCGCCTGGCTGAAGACGATGTAGAAAAAGAACTTCGTCGCCTACCTCACGCACTTGTACATTATAGTTACGAACTGCTACTAAACTATCGGACAACTGCGTGAGCTCGTGATAGTGGGTCGCGAACACCGTTTTGCAGCGAACCACATCGTGCAAGTGCTCGCTCACCGACCACGCAATCGAGATTCCATCATATGTCGAGGTTCCTCGACCAATCTCGTCCAGCAACACCAGGCTACGCTTGCTGGCCGTGTGGAGAATGGCGCTCGTCTCCGACATCTCCACCATAAAAGTTGACTGGCCGCGAACCAGATTGTCACTCGCGCCAACGCGCGTGAACAGACGATCGACGACCCCGATCCTCGCCCTCGAAGCAGGCACAAAGCTGCCAATCTGCGCCATGAGCACGATCAAGCCGATCTGACGTAGAATCGTCGACTTTCCCGCCATGTTCGGGCCTGTGAGGATGATTATCCGGGCGTCTTCGCTCAGAATGACGTCGTTCGGGATGAACTTCTCACGCGGCATCATTCGCTCGACCACTGGATGGCGCCCAGCCGTGATCTCGAGTGCGAAGTCATCCGTCAGCTCCGGACGCACATATCCTTCCTTTTGTGCGACCTCGGCGAGCGATGCGAGCACATCGAGTTCGGCGATGATTCTGGCCACCGATTGCAAGCGTGCTATCTCACTCGCCACCCGAGAGCGTAACGCTTCAAATAGCTCCCGCTCGCGATCTTCGACCCGTTCGGCGGCGGTTAGTACTCGCTCCTCATATTCCTTGAGCGAAGGTGTTACGTATCGCTCTGCTCCGGCGAGCGTCTGTCGCCGCTGATAGTCATCCGGCACAAGATGTGAGTTGCTGTTGGACACCTCGATGAAGTAGCCGAACACTTTATTGTACCCGACCTTGAGCGAGCTTATTCCGGTCCGCGTCCGTTCTTCAGCCTGAATTCTGGCGATACCGTCCTTCCCGCCATCCCGAAGGGCCCTCCACTCGTCCAGAGCACTATCAACTCCTTCACGAATGCTCGGTTCTTCTCCAATCGCCGTAGGAGGCCTGTCGACCAGTGCGTGCTGGAGTTCCTCGCAGAGGTCACAGCACGTGTCCCACAGTGCGGCGTGCCTGTCGAATGCAGGTTCCCCTTTTTGTATCGCCAGCTTGCGAGCGCGCTCGAGCGCCGATTCCAACAAAGGCAATCGCGCCATCGAATCGCCAAGCGCACGTAACTCCCTTGGAGAAACACGCCCGGCAGCAGTCTTTCCAGCCAGTCGCTCTACGTCGCGCACCCCATCGAGCGCTTCTCGCACCGCGCTGCGAACAAGCGTGTCACTGAGTGCATCGACCGCCCCAAGGCGTACATTGATGAGGTTACGGTCGATGAGGGGGGCGAGCAGCCACTGTCGCAGCAACCGCGCTCCCATAGGCGTAAGAGTGCGATCCAGAACCCCGAGCAGTGTTCCCGAAATCTCTCCGCCTCGCATTGATTCAACGAGCTCGAGATTTCGCCTCGTCATCTCGTCGAGTGGCATGCTGCTACCCGGTCGTTCGATCTTTGGACGAGCAAGGTGTGGCGTTCCAGCGGGCTGAAGCTCATCGAGATACCGGAGCAAGCCGCCTGCTGCTCCGACACTTGCTCGATCACCTGCCTCAA
>CATPBD010000034.1 GCA_955652265.1 uncultured Gemmatimonadaceae bacterium
ACGGCAATTTCGGCTGGATGGGAGCGCTACTCGCCCATCCGATCGTGTTGTTCTTCGGCTGGCCCGCGGCCGCACTTCTTCCACTCGCTCCCGCAGCCCACGCGCTGCGACTCTTTGGTCGATTGGGCGAGCGCAAGGACAGATCGTGGATGGTCTTCCTCCTCGGGATGGTCGTCCTGCTGCCGGTCGTTTTCGGACTGGCGCAGGGAGGGGTGCGTGACGCGACCGCCTTGGCTGGAATCTGGGGCGCATTTGCCGCATTCTACGTGCTGCAGTTCGCGGGATCGGCAGGCGCGTGGATTCTGATGGCGATCAGCCTCAGCGTGCTCATGGCCGCGACTCTGTCCTGGAATCCCATCCGCGTGGTTGTCGCCAAGCGGGTGAGAACTCTCGAGGATTTTGTGCCGCCCCCCCCCACACCAGCCGAGCGCGCGGGGCTCGACCCCTCGAAGGAGATCGTGGTGCCCGGCTCGGAGAGCTCAGCGGCTGTCGTCTCTGCCACCCTGCTCGAGCCAGAGCCGGAAGAAATGCCGCAGGTCGATCACTCTCTCATGAACGACGCGAGCGGCGAGCAGCCGATGCTTCCGATCGAGAGGAGACGCGAGAGAAAGACCAAGGCGTCGCAAGCCGCGCTCAACGCCGAGAGGATTGGCGCCGCGATCGACGCATTCGAAACGGACACGCACTCATTCACCGATGAAGATCTTCCGTCACCCGAGCTGCTGACGCCCGCTCCGCCCCGCAACGTAGACTTCGGGAAGCGCGAGCTCGACGCCATGGGTGTCAAGCTGATGGATGCGTTGCGAACATTCCGAGTCGAGGGCGATCTCGTCGGGCGCACGACCGGCCCCGTGGTGACGCAATTCGAAGTCGCGCCGGCCGCCGGAGTGAAGGTTCGTCAGATCGCGAATCTCGCCAACGATCTCGCGCTCGCGATGCGCGCGCAGAGCATTCGCATCGTGGCTCCGATCCCGGGGAGGGGCGCCGTTGGTGTCGAAGTCCCGAACCCGACCGCCGAGATTGTGGCGTTCCGCGAGCTGATCGAGTCGCGCGAGTTCCAGAATATTCGGGCGGCGCTGCCGATCGCGCTCGGAAAGGATCTCGAGGGACGACCGGTCATCGCCGATCTGGCGAAGATGCCACACCTACTGATAGCTGGTGCCACCGGTTCCGGAAAATCGGTCTGTATTAACACGCTGATCACGAGCCTCGTCTATCGTCACACGCCGACGACGCTGCGCTTCCTGATGGTCGATCCAAAAATGGTCGAGCTCTCTGTCTACAACGTCCTTCCGCATCTGAGACACAAAGTCGTCACCGACAATCGCGATGCGGCCGCCGTTCTGAAATGGGCGGTGCTGGAGATGCAGGATCGTTACGAGCTGCTCGCCGCCAACGGCGCCCGCAACATCCAGGATTTCAACCGCAAGGTCCAGGAAGGGCAGAAGCTGAAGAACGCGAAACGAAAGGACGTGGCGTTCGAGGATCTCGAGTACAAGGGGGGAATCGTTCCCTACATCGTGCTCATCATCGACGAGCTCGCGGATCTCATGATGACGGTGCAGGGAGAGGTCGAGACGCCTCTCGCACTGCTGGCGCAAAAGGCGCGCGCGATCGGAATCCACCTGATTCTGGCGACGCAGCGGCCGAGCGTAAACGTCATCACAGGTTTGATCAAGGCAAACTTCTCGAGCCGCATCGGGTTTCGGGTGGCGTCCCAAGTCGACAGTCGCACCATCCTCGATGGCATCGGCGCCGAGTCGCTCCTGGGCAACGGCGACATGCTGTTCATTCCGCCCGGGAAGTCGGAGCCGGCGAGATTGCAGGGCGCCTTCATCTCGAGCGAAGACACCGAGCGTCTGATGGGCTGGTACGAGCTGCGGCGCGAACAGCGCAAGGCCGCGTTCGAAGCGCAGGGACTCTTCGTCGACGACACGCCGAGCGAGACCGATATCATCGAGACGATTCGTCGCAAGGAAGCCGAGGAGGCGAGCGGTCGCGACGGGGACAATCTCGACGATGCCGATCGCGACAAGCTTTTCCGCGAGGCCGCCGAGGTGGTGATCCAGCACCAGCAGGGGTCGACGTCGCTGCTCCAGCGTCGCCTCAAGGTGGGCTACGGACGCGCCGCCCGCATAATCGACCAGCTGCACGCCGCCGGCATCCTTGGCCCGCCGGACGGATCGAAACCACGGGACGTTCTCGCTGGGCTCTCCGACCTCGATCGTATAGCAGGTCCGCGCGTATAGTCTAGTGGTGCGGTTCTCGTGTGCAGGTTTTGCCACGAGGATACCGAAGCAGGGAGCTGCATGCTTTGCAGCTGCTTAGCCGGGAGCTTTCATACTGGTGTTACGGTTTTCGCTGGTGTTACCGTTTCGCGGAGTCTGGGGTCGCGCGCGTCCTTCGAGATCTCGAGGCAGCCCGTTGGACCCCAAGTCGCAGGATCCTTTGGCGCTAACTGGGGATTGCGTTAGTCCAGAATAGGACATATCATATAGACACGTCCAATTCAGGACTACCAAATGCCAGGCACCACCCAGCTCAAGCCGCC
>CATPBD010000035.1 GCA_955652265.1 uncultured Gemmatimonadaceae bacterium
CAGAGAGTGAGTGCGGGCCAGCTGGCGCGACAGAACGCTGTCCGAGTGCGCCGCGGCGATCGATCCGAGCGGGTCGGACAGAAGCCCTCGCAGAGTGTCCACCTCTGCCAGAACTTCCTTCGCTTTCGGAATCAGCGTGCTGTCACGCCTGAAGCGGCCGAGGCTTCCCTTGTTCGACGACAACAAAGTCCGAAGGGAATCGGCCGCCGCCATGGCGCTCGATGCGCGTCCCATCAGGTTGGTGCGCATTGCGAGTCCAATTGTTCCGCGGCCGCTCGTCGCTCTCGTCGTGATGCGAGACATCCGTGTGCTCACATCAGGCATCTGGGGAAGACCGTGCACGCGAAAATTTCCCACGGTGCCTTCGGGACGCGCCAGCTTGGTGTTCAGCTCTTTGACCTGGGAGGCGAGCGCGGAGATCGCGGGGCGGATCGTGCCGATATCTTTCGTCAGGTCGGACATCGCCGTCTGGGACCGCGTATGAACTGTGTCTCTGTCATGGAGCGGCGGAAACGCTGCTGTGCCCGGCGAGATGTAAACGATCGCGGCGCCAATCAGGCTGCTACCCGAGCGAATCTGGGCGTACGAGTCCCGCCGCGCGTTAGGCAATCCTTCCTCCAGGAACTCGGTCCTGACGACGACGCGCTCCAACGTATCGGTCGATGGCGGGCGAAAGGACACGTCCTTCACGACGCCCTCCTTCTTTCCGCCGAGCCAGACCTCGGTTCCGGAGAGCACTCCGCTGGCGTCGTCAGTGACCACGTACAGCGTTACTTTTTTGCCGTGCAGAGCTCCGACGCGCGCAAACAGGAACGTGACAACGATCACCCCGCCGATCACCGCCGCGGCGATGATTCCCCCTGTCAGTTCGCTCCAGTGAAGTTGGCGGGGCATCGAGCGTGAATATAAACGCGCGCATTACAGACTGCTTATCTTATGGCGCATTGATGACGCCACGAAACCAGACGAAATGTTGATAGGAGTGCCCCGGGAGATCGCGCGCGGCGAGCGTCGCGTCGCCCTCGTTCCCGACGTCGTCGCGCAGTTGACGCGCGCCGGCCATCGTATCGTCATCGAGCGCGGCGCGGGACTGAGAGCTGGCTTCACCGACGAAGCATACCGTGCTGTGGGCTGCGACCTCGCCGATTTAGCGGCCGAGATTTACTCGACCGCCCAAATGATTCTCAAGGTCCAGCGGCCGGGCAGGGAGGAGGCGAGTGGGGAAGCGGAGCTCGATCTCTTCAGGGAAGGCTCGGTCCTGATCGGTCTGCTTCAACCGTCTGGCGACCCGGCGCTCTTTCAGCAGCTGGCCGAGCGAAAGATCATCGCCTGCAGCATGGAGCTGGTTCCGCGCACCACGCGCGCACAGATGATGGACGCGCTGTCGTCGCAGAGCACCGTTGCGGGATACAAAGCCGTCCTTCTCGCGGCCAACGCCCTGCAGAAATTCTTTCCGATGCTGATGACGGCAGCGGGGACGGTCCGCCCGGCACGCGTCCTGGTCATAGGGGCCGGAGTCGCTGGATTGCAGGCGATTGCGACAGCTCGCCGAATCGGCGCCGTCGTCGAAGCTTTCGACACGAGACCGGTAGTCAAGGAGCAGGTGCAGAGTCTGGGCGCGACTTTCATCGAGCTCGACGTGCACGCTGAAGACGCCCAGGATGCCGCCGGCTACGCCAGGGAGCTGAGCAGGGAGCACATCAAGCGCGAGAGAGCGCTCATTCACCAGCGAGCCCTTCAGGCCGACGTGATCATCACCACCGCTCTCGTTCCCGGCAAGCCGGCGCCGCTACTCATCGACGCGGAAACGGTGAAGGCAATGCGACCCGGATCGGTGATCGTCGATCTCGCGGGCGAGCAAGGGGGCAACTGTGAGCTCAGCGTGCCGGGGGAGACCACCGTCCAGCATGACGTCACGATCATCGCCCCTCTGCACATATCGAGTGATCTCGCTTATCACGCCAGCCAGATGTACTCCAAGAACGTAGCCGCCCTGGTGACGCTGCTCGCGCCCCACGGCGAGCTGAACCTCAATTTCGCCGATGACATCATCGATGCTGTCGTCATCACCGCGGGCGGAGAGGTCCGTCACGCGCCGACGCGACAGCGACTCGGGATGTCCAACCCCAGAACTTCCATCGCGGAGCCCGCAAAGTGAGTCAGGAGCTGATACTGGGCATCTACGTCTTTATCATGGCGATTTTTGTCGGATTCGAAGTCATAAGTCGCGTTCCTTCGGTGTTGCACACGCCACTCATGTCAGGAACCAACGCGATTCACGGAATCGTGGTGCTGGGTGCGATGCTCGTCGCGGGATCCGCGGACACCCCGTTGTTGCACGCCTTGGGCTTTATCGCCGTGGTTTTCGGCGCCGCCAACGTGTTCGGCGGATTCGTGGTTACCGACCGCATGCTGGAGATGTTCAAGAAGCGCGAAGCGGGACAGGCGGAGAAGAAGGATGCTTGATTTCCGCGAGGCGGTGATAGCGATCAGCTACATCGTCGCCGCGGTTCTCTTCATTCTCGGATTGAAGCGATTGAGCTCGCCCTCGACG
>CATPBD010000036.1 GCA_955652265.1 uncultured Gemmatimonadaceae bacterium
CCGCTTGATCACGAGACTGATTGCGCCAACAAGCTTGACAGTCTTGGTCTCGATGATCGCGAAGGTGGCGTTAGTGCCCTCGGCCCACGCGGGTGGGTGGCTTTCGATCCACGCCGTCGCGGCACCAACTGGATACGGGTGCGGAATGTTGAGGGTGGTGTCGGCTATTTCGCGCATGCCCGCGAGCCGTTCGACATCCCACGCATCGTCTAGCGCGAATGGCCGGAGAGTGAGGCGGTCCGTTGTGAGTGTGGGCTGGTCTTGCACGGAGGGGAGTTTAGTAGAGTCCGCGTTTCTCGGCGCCGATGCCAAAGCTTCCCGGACATACTCTCGTCAGGCACCGGTCTTTGCCGAGGCCGGAGGGTCGGGAAACCACCCCTGGATCAGATTGGCCAGCGCATCTACGACGACGGTCAGAACGACGACAACGATGAAAAGGAAGATGAAGATTGCGACGAATGAAATCCGCTGCGCCTTTTGAATCTGAATGGCAGCCTCGGCGGCGGGATTCGCAGAGAAGCGAGCGATCCTACGGTATCTGTCAACGTTCATCGCGTAAGACAGCGGCAGCGCCACAATCCAAGCCGCGACAACTCGCGCTTGAAACGGTTTCATCGCAACACCTCCTCTTGGGACTTTGATGCCGTCGGGCTTTCACGAGTACAGTTTAGAACGGCCTAATGCATGTTGCCAGACGCCCGGTCAGCCTGTGGCTTTGGCTCGCCACTATATATTTCGAATAACAGATGACTCATCCGATCACCGACATCACGATCATCGGCGGCGGTCCGACTGGGCTGTTCGCCTCTTTTTATACGGGCATGCGGGGAGCGACGGCGCAGATCGTCGACGCGCTGCCCGAGCTCGGCGGGCAATTGACCGCCCTTTATCCCGAGAAATACATCTTCGATGTGGGCGGGTTTGCGAAGATCCTCGCGAAGGATTTCGTGAAAGCACTGCGCGAGCAGGCAGATCAGTTCCACTTCAAGTCCCATCTCAATCAGAACGTCACGGCGCTCGAGCGGAACGACGATCACTTCGTCCTCATCACGGAGACCGACCGCTTTCCGACCCGCGCGATCGTGATCGCTGCCGGTATCGGAGCATTCGCTCCCCGGCGACTTCCGCAGGCCTGTGCCGAGCCGTGGTATGGGCGCGGGATATTCGACCGGGTGTCCAATCCGGACGAGTTCAAGGGTCAGCGCATCGTCATCATCGGTGGTGGCGATTCCGCGTTCGACTGGGCGCAACAGCTACGCGATCGTGCCAAGACGGTGACGCTGGTGCATCGGAGCGACAAGTATCGAGCACACGGGGCGACCATTGCCGATGTGCAAGCTGCCGCGACCGCTGGCCGCACGACTCTGCTTCCATTTCACGAGCTGCACGACGTGCTGTCAGAGGGCGAGCGACTGACAGGCGTCACGGTGCGCGAGGTGAAGGCGAAGACGACCCGCGACATCGAGGCCGATGCCGTACTTCCGATGCTCGGATTCCACAGCGACATCGGTGCGGTCGCAGAGTGGGGACTGAACTGCGAGAAGGACGAGATTGTCGTGAACAGCATGATGGAAACCGGTCGGCCGGGCATCTACGCGGCCGGAGACATCACGACCTATCCGGGGAAGCTAAAGCTGATCGCGACCGGGTTCGGGGAAGCAGCGACCGCGGTGAATCAGGCGGTGCACTGGATCTATCCCGAGAAAAAGGTGAATCCGGGACACAGCTCCAACATGGCGATCTTCGGGCAGAAGGACGACTAGCTCGGCTCGTCCAGGGCGCCGGTTGGCGGCATGGCGCGCCGCCGCTCTTCCTTCGCGGCGCGGAGGCAAAGGATCCACGTGAGCATCGCCGTGCCGAGCGTTACGCCCAGGTCGGCGATGTTGAATGTCCAGAACCGGTGCGCGCCGATTCCAATGTCGATGAAATCAACTACTCCGCGTGGCGAGCGTATCCTGTCGATGAGATTTCCGACGGCGCCGCCGCAGATGAGGGCGAGCGAGGCGAGCTGGAGTCGGTCATTGGGTGAAGTCTGTCGGTACATGTAAGCGAGCACAAACAGCGTCCCGATCGAGAGCAGCGTGAACCACCAGCGTGAGGAAGGGCCGAGCGAGAGACTCATTGCTCCGCCGGAATTGAACGCGAGAGTAAATCGAAGGACGTCGTCGATTACGTTGTTCGGGACGTAGGGGGTCAGCGCGGTTACGGCGAATCGCTTGGTCGCGACGTCCACGAGCACGATCGCAAGAAAGGTCGTCCAGAATCTGTTTGCTCTTTGCGGCATGAATCTCGTTGGGGTGTTGCATCCCTACGGCAGAGGGCAGGAGCGCGTTTCGCGGTGAAGGTCGTCTATTGCATTATAGATTCCGGAACGCTGGAACTCCAATCGAGAGGCGGACGAGCAGATGGCGAGACAGACCGGGAGGCGCGGGAAGGCCAAGAGTCCTCTTCACTATCACCTGATCGGGATTGGAGGCACCGCGATGGCGTCGCTCGCCGGTCTGCTCAAGGCCGCGGGTCACAAGGTGACAGGCTCGGATGCAAACGTCTATCCGCCCATGTCTACCAGCCTCGAAGAGATGGGGATCCAGTACAGTCAGGGATATCGGCCGGAGAACCTGTCGTCGAAGCCGGACATTGTCGTGGTGGGCAACGCGATCTCGAGGGGCAACCCGGAGCTCGAGGAGGTGCTGGTCCGGAAGCTCCGCTACACCTCGGCAGCGGCTACCATAAAAGAGGAATTCGTCTGGGGCCACCACTCGATGGCGGTAGCGGGCACACACGGTAAGACCACGACCACGTCGCTCTTGGCGTGGGCGCTGGAATCAGCGGGCTTCAACCCCAGCTTTCTGATCGGTGGTGTGGCCGAGAATTTTGGAACGTCGTATCGGCTGACGGACTCGAAGTACTTCGTGATCGAAGCGGACGAATACGACACCGCGTATTTCGACAAGGGTCCGAAGATGTGGCACTACCTTCCGGACACGGCGATCGTCAACAACATCGAGTTCGATCACGCCGACATCTATCGCGATGAAGAGGCGTACAAATTCGCGTTCGCCCGCTTCATCAATCTCATTCCGAAGAACGGAACGCTCGTCGCCGGCTGGGATTCGCCGATTATGCGGGAGCTTGCTCCAAAATCGTTTGCGCCGGTCGAATCGTTCGCCTACGGCGACGAGACACCACCGCCCTCCGGACAAGTGCACTGGCACGCGCGCGACGTGCAGTTCAGCGAAAGCGGAACGTCGTTCCGTGCATTTCGCTCGGCAGAGGAGTGGGGCCGGGTCGAGACGCCGCTCGCGGGCGCGTTCAACGTCCGGAACGTGCTTGCCGTGATCGCCGCGGCCGAGGCGATCGGGGCAGACCGGGATGGAGTGCGCCAGGGATTGAAGACGTTCACCAGCGTCAAACGGCGCATGGAGGTGCGTGGCGAGATTCGTGGCGTCGCCGTCATCGACGATTTCGCCCACCATCCGACCGCCATCCGGGAGACCATCG
>CATPBD010000037.1 GCA_955652265.1 uncultured Gemmatimonadaceae bacterium
AGTAGCGATCAACACGAGGCCAGCGAAAGTCAGCTCCATTGTCGCCGAGCGGCGGATGGTGTGTTCGGTTCCTTCACTGCCGAGGGAAGGACGGACGCGCCTCCAGTTCCATGCGCCGAGCAACACTACTATCGCCACGAACACGAGTTTGACCACCAGCGCCACTCCATAACTGGTTGTCCAGAGCGCCGAGAAGCGTTTCAAGTGCAGCCAGGCAGTGGTGGCACCTGTGATCACGACTATCGTCGACGCGGTGAGCGCGAGCGGCGAGAAGGAATTCACCAGATCGGCGACTAGCTCCGCCCGCTGCTGGCCGGCGGAGCTGCTTCTTATCACGCCGCGGATCCCGACAAGCGTGAGAACCAGAAGAGTCCCGAGCCAGGTGGACGCAGCGAGCACGTGCACCGCATTCACCTTTCCGGAGAATTTGCCACTGTAGACCGGCTGCAGGACCGTGAAGAGCACCCCAATTGCCGCAAGCATCCAACCAACTGATGGCGCCGCGCGGATAAGGGCGAACCCGACGAACGCTACTGCCAGCATCGCCAGCTTGAATTCGAGTGGATGGAGGTTCTTCGGCAGTGACTCGACGAATGTCTTGTTGTGAGCGATTGCCTGAAGGGCAGGCCCGCCGAGTGCGGCCAGGGCAAGAAGCAGCACGCCAAGCATCCCGAGCAGTGCGGCGTTATCGGCGCGAAGAATGACGTGCGCCTCATCGCTTACTCCGCGAAGGCGGCGCACGATTCCGAATCGGAATCCGACGGCACCTATTGCCAGGAAATACCCGACGAACTGAACTAGCTGCGTTGTTGCGTCGGTGTAGGAGAATCCGGGTGGTGACACCTTAAGCAGCAGCTTACTTCAGCTTCTTCTGAATCGATTCCGCAAGGTCGAGGTGACCCTGGATCACCGGTGCCGCCTTCTGAATTAGGTTTTTCAGCTCTGTGTTCTGGGTCTGCCCAGCTGCTTTCGTCGCGATGTCGAGAACTTTTTTGTGTACATCGACTTCGCCGTCGATGTATGCCTTGTCGAAATCCTTTCCCTTCGCTGTCGAGTTGAGTGTCTCGGTGTACTTCTGTACATCCGACGCGAGGGGATCGTTTGGCGGTGCCGTCGGGGTGATGTTCAGCTTCTTGGCGAGCGCCTGACCATGAGCACGTAACTGGTGATGATCGCGCATCATGCGCCTGCCGAAGTCGCGCACGGCGGAGTTGCTGCCCTTGGTCGCAGCGATGGATCCCGCCGCGCTGTCGGCCATGTTCGCCTCATCGAGAATTGCAAAGATATTCGCGTCGCTCCAGCCGCCCGAAGCGTTGGTTGAACTGGCTGCCATCCCGGAAGTGTCAGCCGCCATTGTGCTTGATGCAGCGGTTGTATCAACTGTGGCATTGTCCTTTTTGCTACACGCTGTGATAGCGAACGCCGCTACTGCCAGCGGTAGCACTCTGAATTTCGACACCAACATTGTCCTCCCCTCCCAAGTATCAAAAAAAAACCGCTCATGATCATCGACGCGGCGTAGATCGTTTTGTCCGGGATCAGGGCAAAAAGCGTACACACTGGCCGCTTTCCCCTATTGCCGTCGCGCGGTCCTACTAGTCGACGGACGCATCTGGTTGAAGATGTTGGTGTCGTTGAACCGAGAGAGTCCACTCTTTACATCCAGTGCCAGCGTCTTGAATCTGTCGGCCGATCCCTGAGACACGTGTACGGTGGCGAACAGTATGACGGCGAACAAATCGCCGCTGGCGAGGATGCCGCCAAATCCCAACACCGACCGAATCGCAAAACGCACCACGAACTCCTGCTGTGCCGGGATGTAGCGGCTGCCGAGTGCAGCCTCGACGTGAAAGACCCCGTGCCGTTTGCCGGCGAGCTCGCGCACAACTCGAGGCGACGGTTCGAGCAGACTGCTCAGCTCGAGTCCGAATTCCTTGATCAATTGAGAAATCATCGGCGCCTTTTCGACGATTTCCGGACTCGGAAGTGGTATGGCTCTATGCCCACGGGACAGATGCCTGGAATTCCACGCAGCACTCTCGCCTACCGTCGCCATCAGTGTCAGGCATTTCATCGTCGACCACGGTCGCTGCACACCCATGGCCGTGCGGGCAAAGGACTGAAGCTCCGGTTCCAGCGAGCCGAAAGAGTGCGTCTTGTAGCAGCGAACGAGGGCACACTGCCGTTCTCCATCGGCGTCCCGAAGCTCGTCGTACAGAAACCGGCAGACGCGCTGTGCCGATGCCTCGAACGTAGGCGCACCGCTCGCCGTCTCGCGCAGGCGTGGGCTGCACTTCAGCATGTCGCCAAGATCGAACGTGGTGAGATCGTATGGCATGAGTAGATTTCCGAGCTTCGCCAATATCATGCCCCTCTGACCTTAGGTATGACAGCGTACAAACATTCCCGAGCACTGAACGTCGCCGCGAGTTACGCCGTGATCCTCCTCACCGGCGTGGTTGCCTGCGCAGCGTCCCGAGTAGGCCATTCGCAGGCGGGTCGATTGCCCATCGTGCACGCCGACACGGCGGCCTTGCGCCGAACCCTGGACTCGATCGCCGATGCTCATCATGGTGTCGTCGGCTACAGCGTCGTCGATCTCGAGACTGGTGCGCGTATCAACAGGCGTGGCGACGAGACGTTTCCGACGGCCAGCCTGATCAAGGTGGCGATTCTCGTCACGGTATATGATCTCGTCGCCAAGGGACAGCTTTCGCTCGACGATCCTCTCACGGTACTCAAGATCGACCAGGTGCCGGGCTCGGGCATAGTACAGTTTCTTCACAACGGTACGATCCTCACCGTCCACGATGCCGCGTGGCTCATGTCGACAGTCAGCGACAACACGGCCACCAATCTCCTCCTCGATCGCATCATCATCCGACGGGTGTGGGCCAAGATGGACTCACTCGGCTTGCAGCACACTCGCGTTCACTCGAAGAGTTTTCTTCGCAACTCGAGCATCGCAATGGACAGCTCGGTCAAGTACGGCCTCGGCGTAACGACGCCCAACGAGATGGCGCATCTGTTCGAGCTGATGGCGCAAGGCAAGGCCGTCAACCCCGCAGCGGACTCTGCGATGCTGGACATTCTCGAGCATAACACGACCGATTTCATGCTTCAGCGGTACCTTGTGGGTGCCCGGGCTGCTCACAAGGATGGCGAGACCGACGCGGTGCGAACCGAGTGCACCCTGTGGTACCTGAAAAACCGGGTCGTTGCGTGCGTGATGACGAAGGAGAACAAGGATCAACGCTGGATCCTGGACAACGAAGCTCAACTAACGCTGGCGAATATGGGGCTGGCGATTGTCAATGCTTTTGGTGGAGTGCCGCCTGCCGCACCTTCTTCGTGATCGCACCAAGCTAGCCGTCACCATTTGTAAAGCGATTAACGTCCTTAACGGCCCTGCCCAACCCTCAGTTTGCGACTGAGGAATTCCGCGACACCGCTATCCACCTTCACCGAGTTTGCGTGACGCATGAAGTGGTGAGTGTCATCCGGAATGATCATCTCCTCAAACGGAATCCCCGCCGCAGAGAGACGCCGTACCAGGTCGACCGTCTGTCCGAAGTGGACGTTGCGATCGTCGTCTCCGTGAATGAGCAGCACCGGTGATTTCCAACCGCTCACGTAGGCGACGGGCGACGAGTGAAACGCAACCGCGAGGGCGCGATCCGCATCGGGAGCCTGCTCGTAACCCTCGCGTTTCGGACGCGGATTATCCGTCGTCCAGTCGTGCACACCATGGATATCGACGCCTGCTGCGAAGAGGTCCGAATTCTTTGCCAGAGCCATTGCGGTGAGAAAGCCGCCGTACGAGCCACCGTAGATACCGATGCGCGATGGATCTATTCCTGGGACCGATCGCAGGTAGTCCGCACCGGCTTTGATGTCGAGATATTCCGCCGCACCTTGGGGGCCGGAGGCCGGTGGATTATTGAAGTCGTGCCCGTACCCGATGCCAAGTCTGTAGTTCACTGACAACACGACGAAGCCAAGACTGGCCAAGTACTGATTCTCCGCATATGCGTTGGAGTAGTAGTCGGAGTAATGCCAGCCGAGCAGCATTTGTCGTGGCGGACCGCCGTGGACAAATATGATCGCGGGTCTTTTCGCGGACGATGCCATCGGGCGCTCGAAGATCTGTCCATGCAGCGTCAACCCGTCGCTTGACTTGAACACGACCTTTCGTGGGGTCACGAGGGCTGCGGCCGGAAAATCCGATGGTATCCGGTCTGCCCCGATCCATTTCACGCTTCCGCCGTTCATCGGCATCACTGCCGGAACCGGTGGTTTTTGCGCCGTCGCTCCGATAAAGGTTATGGACTGTCCGTCGCCCGTTACGAATGGGGTCCATTCCAGACCGACGCCTGGCGTCATCACCTGAGGTTTCGCCCGGTCAACTGCCACTCGCACGACGTGTCGTCGATCGATGTCATTGCTGTCCGGACCGGTATTGCCGGCGAATACCAGCCACCGACCGTCGGGGCTGAGCTGGATGTACTCGGCCATGTAACTACCGGGCGTCAGCAGAAGCGGTGCGCCACCGTTCCCGCTGATGGAATAGAGGTGGGGCCAGCCGTCCATGTCGGATAGAAATACGATTCGATCGTTCGCTGCCCAGTGCAGATTCGCCTCGCCTTGCGTCTCGGGATATGAGCCGCGGAGGGTCTTGGGCGATTCCCACAGCTCATGAGCGCCACCGCTCGTTGCCTCTGCACTCCAGATCGACCATGGCGTGTTCCGCTGCTTGAGAATAGAGTCGGGCACGCCGCCTGTTCCTGGCAATCGAACGAACGCGATTCGTTTTCCGTCGGGCGACCAGCGCGGTGAAAAATCGCGGGAGCTCGTCGGAGAGAGCCAGGTAATTGGTGTCGAATCATTGGCAAAAACTCCGATCCAGCTGTGGTCACCTCGATCAGCGACGAACGCGAGGCGAGCTCCATCGGGAGACCAGGCGAGATCACCAAGCTGTCCACGGAGGCTGAACAGTTTCTTTGCGGCCGTCGATCCATCGATCGGGGAGATCCAGATCTCGTGGTTCTTCGTGAAGGCCACTCGATCCCCGCGCGGTGAAATCGCCGGTTCGCCACCTTCCGCCAGCGCTTTCGGCGCTCCGCCGTCGAAGGGCGCGGACCACACCTCCACCTTGTATCCGCTCGGGTTCTCGGTCGGATTCACGGGAACGCTCGCGTCCCAGTTCGAGCCGTGATCACCGCCGCGCACGTATACGACGTACTTCCCGTCGCGCGAGATCGATACGCTCGTCAGCTCCTGTCCGTCGTCCGTCGTGTAGTTGGTGAGACGACGCGCGGTAAACGCCGGACCTTCTGCCACCCAGATATTCCGCAGCCCCCGCTCATTGAGAGCCCACGCTATTCGCGATCCCGATGCTGCCGTCGTGAGGTCGTTCGGGAAGGGATAGCTCTTTATCTGCTCGACCGTAAACGAGCTCGGGGCACGTTGTGCAACGAGGCTGGGGGAAATGAGGGCAATGCAAACAACAGCCAGTTTGAAGTGGCCCGGAGTTTTCTTCGACATTTGGTTTCTCAGTGGCCGGTGCGTTCTACCGTCTTCCCGGTGAAGTTCTCGGTGCTCAGATCTTTGGATGATAATGATCGCACGTATGCAGTCAGCATCCAGATCTGATCGTTGGAGATGCGCCCGCCCCATGCCGGCATCCCATCCGGTCTTCCCTCATAGATCGATTCGAACACATCACCGGGCGATCCACCGAAGTGCCAGCGTCCGTCCTGAAAGCTGGGCCCCATTGCGCCGGATCCGTCCGCTCCATGGCAATCGAGACAATTGTATCCCACGAATAATTGCCCGCCAGTGGCGATCGCGCGCTTGTCCCCCTCGTAGGGATTCTTTATCGGCACCGGCTTTACCTGCGATGGAAATCCCGCAGGCAGAATCTCAGGATGTTCGATGAAGCGCAGACTGTCGCCCGCGACCAGAAGACCACTCGTCGCATTCTGTTCCGGTGAAGTCGAAGACGCGGATGCACCGGCCGTTGTGGTATCGCCGGCGGTGCCTGCGTTGTTGCGGCACGCGATGGCAACGCAGATCACGCTCACGAGCAGTAGGAACGGTCCTCGCATCCGAGGCTGCATCAATCGGCTCCTCTACTTCTCACAGCGAAAACACGAACAGCTCGCCGCCCCAGCTAGTCCATTTGGCAATGTCGGGCAGGGTCGTTCCCCGCTCACGAACATCGTACGGAAGATTGGCCGCGACGTCTCCGGCGATGAGTAGTCCCATGTCGCCTCCTATTCCTGCATAAATCGCGACATACTGTTTTCCATCAGGACCGGTGTAGGTGATTGGATTTCCAACGACGCCTGAGCCCACCTTGAACTGCCACAGCACCTTGCCGTTGCGCGCGTCGACCGCCTTGAACCACCCGTCGAGCGTTCCGTAAAACACGACGCCACCTGCAGTCGCGAGAGCGCCACCCCACACGGGATACGGCTCCTTGATTCCCCAGATCTTCTTGCCCGTCGTTGCGTCCCAGGCCATGAACTCGCCGCGATAGCCGCCCGGCCCTCCCGTCTCCGGGGCGTTGCCGCCGATGAACGGGGTGCCGGCGATGTAGGTGACCGCGCGTGCCTGAAAATCCATACAGAGATTGTTTGTCGGAACGTAAAAGAGTCCCGTCTGCGGGGAGAACGCCGCGGGCTGCTGATTCTTGCCGCCCTCGAGGCTCGGACAGATGTCCTTCACATTCTTGTCCTGCGCCGTTTTCTTCGTTTCAACGACCCTGGGCCGACCCGTCGCCATGTCGATTCCAGTGGACCAGTTCATCGGCACGAACGGCTCGGCCAGGAGAACCTCGCCGGTGGCGCGATCGATGGTGTATGCGAAGCCGTTGCGATCAAAGTGCACGAGCGCCCCTCGCGTCTGTCCCTTGATCGGCAGGTCGACGAGGATGTTCTCGTTCACCGCGTCATAGTCCCACATATCGTGCGGCGTCACCTGATACGCCCACACCATCTCGCCCGTGTCCGCATCGCGCGCCAGAATCGCCGCTGTCCACTTGTTGTCACCCGTGCGCTGGCTCTCATTCCAGGGTCCGGGGTTGCTGGTGCCGTGATAGATGAGATTGAGCGCGGGATCATAGGAAAGCCATCCCCACACTGCGCCACCGCCGGTTTTCCAGGTGTCGCCCGGCCACGAGGTGGCGCCGAGGTCTTTTCCCCGGTCGTGGGCGTAGAACGGTTTGAATTTGGAACCGATCTTCACGTCTTTGTCCGGCCCGATATTGTAGGCGCGCCAGATTTCCTTTCCCGTTGAAGCATCGAGCGCGGCGATCCATCCGCGCACTCCCATCTCACCGCCGCTCGATCCCACGATGACTTTACCCTTCTCGACGATCGGTGCCATCGTCATCGTCTCGCCACGAGAAAGATCACCCATCTTCGTCCGCCACACCTGCATC
>CATPBD010000038.1 GCA_955652265.1 uncultured Gemmatimonadaceae bacterium
CCCAGGTGAAGGGCATTGGACAATGGACCGCTCAGATGTTCATGATGTTCCGGCTCGGGCGGCCGGACGTTCTACCCGTTCTGGATCTGGGGATTCAGAAGGGGATTCAGCGGGCCTATCGGCTGAGAAAGCTGCCGACTCCGGAGCGGGTGCAGAAAATCGGCGCCAAATGGGCGCCTTATCGCACTGTTGCATCCTGGTACCTGTGGCGTTATCTCGATACACCCGCCTCAGTCCCACGCTCATCGGGATGACCTCGCGCGATCCTTCCCTTGTCGGCGCTTAGTCGCACGAAGTCTGCATAAGAGTCATTCACCGTAATTCATCGAATGTCCACGGCACAAGCAGAGCTCCAACAATCCGCCGTCCTTTATGACGATTGGGCAGCATCGCGTTGTCGCGCGGTGCTGACTGCGATTTTCGGCGAGCCCGAGCAGCGAACCTTCGACGTGAGATTCTGGGACGGGACCGTCGATCGCGGTGCGAGTCCCAATCCGCCGTTCACGCTGGTACTCAACAGACCCGCCGCGCTTCGTCGGATGCTGCTGCCCCCGAATGAACTGTCGATCGTGGAATCGTACATCGCGGGTGATGTCGAGATCGATGGCAGCATGGAAGCCGCATCCAACCTCGCCGAGGCCATCGGTGGGCGACTGCGGTCTCCAATTGCGATCGCGAAGTTGGTCCGGCTCGTGATCGGGCTTCCCGGTCAGGCGGAGGATGATCTCGCCGACACGCGTTTTCCGGAGCACGCCCGAAGGCTGGGTCCGCGACACACGCCGGTGCGTGACGCGGCAGCTATCCAATTCCACTACGACGTCGGCAACAGTTTCTACAAGCTGTGGCTCGATCGGCGGATGGTCTATTCGTGCGCGTACTTCCACTCTCCCGATGATTCACTGGATGCTGCGCAGGAGGCAAAGCTCGATCTGATCTGCCGGAAGCTGCGTCTCAAGCCGGGGGAGCGTCTGCTCGACATCGGTTGCGGGTGGGGCGGGCTGATTATGTACGCAGCCGAACGCTACAGAGTTGATGCTACTGGCATCACACTGAGCGAGAATCAAGCTACGTTCGCCCGCGAGAGGATCGAAAAGGCCGGGCTTGGCGATCGCTGCCGGGTGACGATTCGCGATTACCGCACACTTACTGATGGCGACGGCTTTGACAAGATCGCGAGCATTGGGATGGTAGAACACGTCGGACTTTCCCACCTGCCGGTTTACTTCGCCTCCGCCTATAGAGCTCTAAAGCCCGGCGGCCTGTTCATGAACCACGGCATAGTCAGTCTCGGCGAAGCGCGCCCGAAATCCCTCGGCGAGAGAGTTTTCCGCACATTCTGGAGAGCCGACGCATTCATCGACAAGTATGTCTTTCCGGATGGGAAGCTTACGGCAACGAGCGATGTGATTTCCGCAGCTGAAGCTGCAGGGTTCGAGGTGCGCGATGCCGAGAGCCTCCGCGAGCATTACGCGATGACCCTCCGTCACTGGGTACGATCGCTCGAGGAGAAGCGTGCCGATGCTATCGCGCTTGTTGGAGATCACACCTTCCGGGTGTGGCGGCTCTATATGGCGGCGTCGGCGAACGCATTCTCAAAAGCGGCAATCAACGTTCTGCAAACTCTGCTGGCGAAACCTGATGCGCACGGTCATTCGAACATTCCGCTCACTCGTGACGACCTTTACGCCGGGGCCTGATCCATCGAGGCTCTCTTTGTGGTAGATTGAAGGGACACAATCAGTTTCGGAGTGCAGCATGGCTGTCAAAGTCGTCATCAAGCCCGACCGTAGGTACTACCAGGATCGCGAGGGAGTTTTTCGTCCGATCGAGAATCTGAGCATTACCGCTTCGACGCCCGCATATCCCGCCGTGCTGCACAAGACGCGTCGCACGATGATCCTCGCCGATGATCGCTCGCATGCAGTGGTCGCGCTCGACCGGGAGCTGGTTGTCTCTCGAAACGCACAGCTGTCGGCAGTGCTGATCGCGTATCAGGAGCCGACCGAAGCGACGTGGAAGGCGCTGGAGCGGCACATGGAAGCCGAGAATCTGACCGCGGAGATCGCGAGGGAAGTGAAGGTCAAAGCTTCGGTGGAACGGAAGAGAAAGGCCGCAGAAAGCCGGTAGGCAATGCGGGCCAGACGTCACACTCTGGTTGTTCTGACACTTGGAAGCGCACTGATTGGGTGCGCTTCGCCTCCTCCGCCACCTCCGCCACCACCAAAGCCGGTTGTTGTTGGTCCTCCGACCGATACCGTAAAGATCCCGCTTACGGATCTGCTCGCGCGGACGTATTACGGCAACGTTGGTGGTCTTTATCCCGGGGGAACCAATTTTCCCCCGCCCGATCACGATTCGGCGGCACGCGCTCGCCGGAACGCGATCAAGCCCCTCGACGTAAATGGCGACGAGAGTCCGTTCGGGAAGTACGTGCTGATCTCGATTGGAATGTCGAACACGACACAGGAATGGTGTTCGCAGAACTCGGGACCGCCGTGCTCGCCGTGGACGTTCATGGGGAAAGCGGCGACGGATCCCAGTGTCAACCACTACACGCTGGTGATCGTGAACGGCGCGGCTGATGATCAGGACGCGCCAGCGTGGACGTCACCGAGCTCCCCGAACTACGATCGGATCAAGGTTTCGCGTCTGGCGCCGTTGGGATTGAGCGAGAATCAGGTGCAGGCGGCGTGGGTGAAGCTGGAGGATCCGAAGCCCTCGATGTCACTTCCGGCCGACAGCGCCGATGCTCGGGTCTTTCTGACGAATGTCGGAATGGTTCTCCGGGCGATGCGGATCCGCTATCCAAATCTGCGCATCGTTTTTCTCTCCAGCCGTACCTACGGTGGCTATGCGACGATCGATCTGAATCCCGAGCCGTACGCATACGAGAGCGGATTCTCGGTGAAATGGGCGATCGAGTCACAGATCAACGAGATGCG
This sequence comes from uncultured Gemmatimonadaceae bacterium, assembly GCA_955652265.1. GTDB lineage: Bacteria > Gemmatimonadota > Gemmatimonadetes > Gemmatimonadales > Gemmatimonadaceae > UBA4720. The sequence continues at coordinate 2,943 of CATPBD010000038.1, forward strand.
GGGACTTCCCGGGAATCCGCGTGCCGGGACTCTCAACTACACGAAGAAGTCAGCTCCTTTGATCGTCTGGGGACCGTACCTCTGGGCGAATGGAACTACGCCGCGCTCGGACGGCGTCACCTGGAACCGCGCCGATTTCGAGGAAGATGGGACGCATCCTTCGCAGAGCGGTGAGAGCAAAGTCGCCGGGTTGCTGATGGATTTTTTCAAGAACTCGCCGTACACACGTTGCTGGTTCCTCGTGAATCAGTATTGTTTATGAGGAGTCCCTTATGCCGCTAGTTGAACTGAAGGACCTGCCCGACGACGCCCGGACCTGGGTGTTCGGCGCCAACAAGACACTCGACGGGCCAGCCTCCGAGACATTGTTGAGTGAAGTCGATCGCTTTCTTTCTCAATGGAAGGCGCACGGCTCTCCACTCACGGTCGGTCGGGACTGGAGCTACGAGCGGTTCCTCACGGTTGCGCTAGATCAATCAACAGCTGGCGCATCAGGCTGCTCGATAGACGGGCTCTTCCGGTCGCTCAAAGCGCTCGAGCCAAAACTGGGAGCGAGTCTGGTAACGAGCGGTCTCGTTTTCTACCGCGATGAGAACGACGCGATTCAGTCGGTAGATCGCGAGCGCTTCAGCACACTCGGCGCCGAAGGAAAAATCCAGTCCAGCACCAGCGTTTTCGATCCAACAGTCACTACGCTCGGCGAATGGCGCTCACGCTTCGAGCTCGAGGCCTCACAGTCGTGGCACGCCGGACTGATCCACGACAAACAACACGTGTGAAAACTCACACCTCGTATCTCACCTTCAATACGAAGAAACGCCAGGAGATCATCGACATCACCGAAGAGGTGGAGAAATGTCGGGCCACTGCGGCGATCAACGAAGGAATGGTGCTCGTCTCTGCGATGCACATCTCGGCGTCGGTGTTCGTGAACGATCACGAACCCGGATTGTGGAAGGACATTCTGGACTGGCTCGAGAACCGGATCGCTCCCTGGTCACCTGATGACTATCGGCACAACAGCGGCACGGGGGAAGACAACGCTGCCGCGCATCTACGCTCACTGACGATTGGGCACGAGGTAATCGTGCCGGTCACCAAGGGGAAACTCGATTTCGGTCCGTGGCAGCGGGTGTTCTACGGCGAGTGGGACGGCCAACGTCCCAAGCGGGTCCTGCTCAAGGCGATGGGGGAGTAGCGTCGGTTGCCTCGACCGCTACCTGGGCGCCGATAAATCCAATGCGGCTGTGAGTTCCATCGCAAAACGGCTTCGTCACCGAACCGCCGCAGCGACACAATGAGATCCATGATTTGCCTTCAGGAGTGCTCTTTCTTTTTCCCTCTGGAATGGGAATCGGATTTCCCTCGTGATCGACGAGGCTTACTTCGCCGTGCACTCTGTACGGGCCATTTTTTCGAATCTCGATCGTGACTTCTGCCATTTTGCGACCTGAAGGTAGAGGGCGATCGCGCGATCGCCCATGAAACGCTGCCGGTAGGGCACCGGCCTCAATCACAACTTACATCTTAACGCTGCTCAGAAGCATGTCGTGACTCCACTGATCGGCGAATCCGTTCTGCCGGAGGACCGTCGCGACCTGCCCCCAATGGCGAATGTCGTGCAGAAACAGATTTGACGCGATCTTGTACTTGCTCGCCGACACAATTCCGGCGGTCAGGGTCTTGAAGGTGAGAACGCGATCGAGCTCAGCCTCGAGCGCGGTCGTGAGAAAGTGCACCAGCTGACCGCGTGCCTGATCACCCAGCTCGAAGACATCTTCCATGGAAGTCTGCCGGAGGTCTTCCCACTCGGTGACGTCCTGGTCGAGAAGCCGCTGTGCGTATCGAAGCTCCACTCCGAAGATGTGCATCACGACTCCGCCAATCGTGGCCATGCGTCCCGTCGCAAATGGCACCGCCCACGCTTTCGGATGCTCGATGAACCAGTCGTGCCAGCGGTGGTGCTCCGTCGACGTCAACTCGAGAAGCGTGTCGTACCGCAAAGCGCAGCGATCGGCGGCGCTCACACCCGCAGGTGGTCCCCGCGCCAGTTCCTGATGGCGAGCTTGATGTCGCCTTGCGTCTTGAGCTCACCGTTGAGAGTGCGGCGTGTCAGCTCGGGAGCCTCATCGTCTGGAGCGAACCGGATCGCGATGAGCTGGGACGCGCTCAGCTCACCAACCCGTCCACGCAGATCGCTCGGCAAAATCCGCTCGAGCCGCGCACGCTCTTCGAGACGAATGATCCGGTCCTGAGCTCTGACCGGCATGAATCGAAGGTAGAGAACACCGAAGAAGAGGGCGAGCGCCACCACAACCACCCACGCGGTCATGAGACGCGGGTCGCGCACAAATCGAATGGCGGTTACGACAACATTGATGAGGAGGACAGGAACCACGAAGAAGTGGTAGATCGGAATAAATCGCCGGTGACTTGCGTAGGTTTGCGTCGGTTGCGCCATCGCTGCTCCTCGTTGTGATTGCCTCGCCGCACCGATGAACTTAGCTGTCGGGGAAGAATGCGCGAGAGTGAAACTTTGTTCCTGACCAGATCGTTACGACGCGCCGAGGCTCCGTCTATGCTGTTTGCGCCTCCGCTTCGCGCGCGTGGCGCTTGAGCCTGGTTATCATCGCGTTCAGTCCCGGCTCGCGAGCGCCGAGCCCGATGCTTTCCATGAGAATCCGAACGAAATCTCCCGGAATTCCCAACGTCGTCGACGGCGGCTGCCCGTTCACAGCCGCGAAGATGATGGCGAGAACCGCTGCGATCGTCGGCGACTCACGGATGTTGAGGTCGGCGTAGAAGTGGAGCATTCCGTCGCGCACTTCCGGGATGATGTCAACGCGAGTCATGCATTCGGGAATTGTAAATGCCCCGCGATCGAGATCCTTGAAGCGTTCGGGGAGCGGCTCGAGCTTCTTCGAGTACTGAACGAGCGCCTGCATTTTCTCCTCCCGTCCCATCGAACGGAAGAGTTTGAGCACACGCTCGATGGACGGAGGAATGCTCGACGCAACGGGAGCGTTCTCCATGTGCTGAATCTAATTAACTTTCGCGGACCGGATCACCAAACGCATTGGAGAAATGCAGATGCCAACGAGAAAAGCGAGCGCGACCTGGGAAGGTGGACTCAAAGGCGGGAAAGGGAGCTTCAAGGGGGAGAGCGGGGCGATAGCTGGGCAGTTCAACTTCAGCTCGCGGTTCGAGAGCGGCGCCGGATCGAATCCGGAGGAGCTGCTCGCGGCTGCCGAAGCCGCGTGCTTCAGCATGGCGTTGAGCGCGGGCCTCGAGAAAAACGGGACACCTCCGACAAAAGTCGAGACGACCGCTGCGTGCACCATTCAGGCGGTTCCCGGCGGGTTCGGCATCACCACCATGAAGCTCAACGTGCAAGCGTCCGTTCCCAAAATCGACAAGAACAAATTTGATCAGATCGCGAAGGAGACCAAGGATGGTTGTCCCGTCTCGAAAGCCCTCAAGGGCAACGTGGACATCCAGCTGGAGGCTCGCCTGGTTTAGCGCGAGTAGTTCCTGATCTTGCTCTTCAGCAGCTCGCCGTTGGAGAAAATGATCAGCTCTCCGGACTCGCTCCGTACGCGAGTCGTTTTCAGGCCGATGTGCTCGACTTTGCCGCGATAGTTCTCGACTGAGATCGAGTCGCCCACTACGAACGGCTTGTCGACAACAATCGAAATCGCGGCAAAGAGGTCGCCAAGGATGTTCTGAACGGCGAGCGCAATAGCGAGTCCGCCGATTCCGAGGCCAGCGAGCAGCGGCCTGATCGGAATGTTGAGTGCGTACAGAGCAGCAAAGCCGAGGGTGATCCAGATCGTGAGGCGGGCAACGGCTCCGAGCGCTTTGAACGTCGTGATGCTGCTGCCGTCAGTTGCGTAGTGGTGGACGTAACGCTGGAGGTAATAGCTGATGATGATGTTTGCCCAAATCACGCCCTGCATGAACAGCGCGAGAATCGTCGCGATCGTGGATAGCGATAACTCGGGTGCCTCCGGCTCCGGCACGTGCAGGACGCGCGGAAAAAAAGCAGCGATGAGCGCGAGGAGCAGGAAGAACGATCCTCGCAGCAGTCTGACGGCCAGGCTGTTTTTCATGAGGCTAAAATCTAGCATTACTCGACGTCCAGATCGCTCCGCGATCCGGACGTCGAGATCCTAGGCCCCTTTCGCCATAACGGTCACGTCCGCCTCGTCGCAGGCATCGCAGTTGTGGCAGCTCCAGTCGGAATCGATTTTCTCACCGAAGTGCTCGAGGATGTAGCGTGTCCTGCACTGCGTCGTCTGGCAGAACTGGATCATCGTGCGGAGCTTCTCCTGATCCATCGCGCGGCGCTCCTCGTAGTCCTGGAGATCGGCACTCAAATCCAGCGCGCACAGATTCTCGCCGAGCCGCTCCCACTTTCCGCCGCGATGCTCGCGCACCAGACCGTGTCTCTTCAGCAGAGCGAAAACTATCTTCGCTTTCCGTGAAGGAATTCCCGTTACCTCAACGATGTCATCCAGAAGGACGGGGATCTTGAGCGGGTACTTCTCCAGTGCGAGAGCCACCTGCGCTGCCTCCTGGACCTCGGGATACTTCCCGCCGAGGAAGTACGACTGGATCCGCTTGTCCTCGACCCTGTACAAAACTCGGCACACCGCCGGCTCACCGTCTCGTCCAGCTCTTCCCGCTTCCTGGTAGTAGGCTTCGATCGATCCCGGGAAGTGATAGTGGATGACGAATCGAAGATCCTGCTTGTCGATGCCGAGGCCGAATGCATTCGTCGCGATGATCGCCTTGAGCTCGCCGGCCATGAAGCGATTCTGAACGTCCTTGCGATCGGCTGCGGGTCGCTTGCCGTGGTACAATCCGACCTTGAACTCCTCCGCCAGCATGTCGTGCAGTCGCTCTGCCTCCTTCACTGTCGCGACGTAGATCACGCCCGAGCCCTCGAATTCGCGCAGCGCGTGCCGAACGGTCGTGTCCTTGATCTGGTCGTTGACGGTGCGAATCACCTCGAAGCGAAGATTCGGTCGGGCAAATCCGGTGATCGTCACGTGCGGATCGACCATCCCGAGCTGGCGCACGATGTCCTGCTGCACGTGAGCGGTGGCCGTAGCGGTGAGCGCCAATATCGGTGGACGCCCAAGTCGCTTGGCGATACCGCCGAGCGAGAGATAATCGGGACGGAAATCATGACCCCACTGGCTGACGCAGTGCGCTTCGTCGATTACGAAGAGACTGATCGGCCGCGACAGCAGATGCTCGAAGAAAGCGCGATCCTTGAACCGCTCCGGCGTGAGGTACAGCATCTCGCCCTCGCCTTCGGCGATCTGGCGGTGTGCCTCGCGCGTCTCCGAAGTCGAGAGGTGCGAATGCATCGCGACCGAGCTCACGCCCTGGGCGGAGAGTTTGTCGTGCTGGTCTTTCATGAGCGCGATGAGCGGGCTCACTATGATTGTGAGCCCAGGTAGCACCACGCCGGGCAGCTGATAGATCAGCGATTTCCCGCTCCCGGTTGGCATCACGACCAGCGCGTCTTCGCCGCCAAGCACGGCGTCGATCGGCTCCCACTGACCAGGCCTAAAATTCTGGTGGCCAAAGCGTTCCGCGAGCAGCCTGCGGGCTGCTTCTCTGCTTATTCGTTTCGACACTCTGTCTCCTACAGGCACAAAGCATTCCTCCGACAGGTTCCTTTGACCCACTTACCCCGGCCGGGATCGTGGCATAACCTCACCAGCGATGCCCGATGCCTCCTCCTCCCGCTTCAAGATTTTCGCGTCCACAGCCCCCGGCCTGGAATCCATCGCGGCGGGCGAGCTCAAGACTCTCGGCATTCGGGGCCGTCAGGAGATTGGAGGAGTCGGTTTCGGCGCGGGTCTCCAGCAACTCTATGAGGCGAATCTCTGGCTGCGGACGGCAAGTCGCGTCGTGGTAAGACTGGGAAGCTTTCACGCCAGCACCTTTTACGAGCTCGAACGTCGCGCGAAAAAATTACCGTGGGCGGAGTTTCTGCCAGTGAGCGGGGCGGTCCGGGTGAGGGTGACGTGTCGCAAGTCGAAGCTCTATCACTCTGACGCGGTCGCGGAGCGAGTGTTGTCGGCTATCGTCGGGTCAGCCTCGCGGGTGGTAGAGGGGAGCACAGCGGGCACCGATGACGAGGAAGCGGATGCTTCTGAAATCCTGGATGCTGCGGATTACGAGTCGAGATCTGCGCGAAAATCCGGACAGCTTTTTGTCGTGCGTATTGTTCACGATCAGTGTGAGGTGAGTGCGGATAGCTCGGGGGAATTGCTTCATCGCCGCGGATATCGGCAGGAGATTGCAAAGGCTCCGCTTCGCGAGACGATTGCAGCGGCAATGGTATTGGCCAGTGGCTGGGAGGGGAGCGAGCCGTTGCTCGATCCCATGTGTGGGTCGGGGACGATTCCGATCGAGGCAGCAATGATCGCGAGAAGAATTGCGCCGGGTCTCCGGCGCAAATTTCAATTCATGAATTGGCCGGCTTTTGATTCCGAGCGGTGGAGTGAGATTCTCGAGAGTGCGCAGGCGGCGGTGACTGATTTCCGCGGTGAGATAATCGGTGCTGATCGCGACGCTGGCGCAGTGCAATCAGCAGCCAGGAATGCCGGGCGTGCCGGCGTTTCGGAGAACGTGCGATTCTCTTCTGAGGCGGTGTCCGGGTCAATCGCGGCAATCGACGATTCGGTGAAGGAATCGGGGTGGATTCTCACCAACCCGCCTTACGGGGTGCGGGTTGGAGAAAGCGACGAACTGAGGAATCTCTACGCGAAGCTTGGTTCCGCGCTAAAATCCAAATCCGGATGGCGTCTCGGCGTTCTCACTTCCGATTCGGCGCTGGTTCGGCAAACCCGGCTCTCCCTGAGGCCCCGTTTCAGCACTTCGAATGGGGGGATTCCAGTGGCATTCTTCGCGAGTGAAAAACTCCCCAAGGCCCCAAGTCGAACACCGGAACATCGAGGTAGGAGGGAGTGCTGGTCATGATCGATAGAAAGGGAGAGTTAGGTCATAATCGAATCGGCGTTCTGGTCTCGATTAATGTCTCCGGTGGCGGAGTCCCCAAAGGGCGGGTTGCTGACGCGAAAGTGTCGCGATTAGGGCTTCTGGGAGACTCGCAAAACGATAAAAAGAACCACGGTGGACCCGAGATGGCAGTCTGCGTGTATTCGATCGAGAGGATCCACGCGCTCCAGCAGGAAGGCCATCCGATAGACGTGGGAACGGCCGGAGAGAACGTGACCGTGGAGGGAATCGACTGGGATCTGGTCGTTCCCGGGGCGCGGATAAGGCTGGGAGACGAAGTCCTCCTCGAGGTCGCCTCGTTCACCAGCCCCTGCAAAACGATCAAAGGGTCGTTCACCGACGGAGAGTTCGTTCGCATCTCACAGAAGCTGCATCCGGGATGGAGCCGGGTGTACGCACGGGTGCTCAGCGAGGGTGAAATTCGCTTCGGTGACCACGTCGAAGTGATCCCGGCGACGGACTAAACCCCGGGATCGGAGCCGTTCGAAGAACGGTCCCACTTTTGAACAGTAAGAACCATCCCCTCCCAGGCCTTCAACCCTGGTCGATCGGGGTCTCGTAAACCCGCGAATGCGGGAGTCAAGCAGTCATATCAAGGAGTAAAGTCGTGGAGATCGGCGACAATATCGAAGTCGAAGAGGCGGAATCTGAAGAGACGTCGGCCAGCCCACCTGACGCCACACCATCGCGGCGAAAGAATCCCCGGAATGGCGCCAAGGGACGAAATGGAAAACGAACCGGCAACGGGGATGGTCAACCCGGAGTTGACCGCGAAATAAGCGTGCTCGCCGCCGACGGCAAGATTCGAGAGAGCGATCTCCGCCATCTGCTGGGAGCCATGCGCGATTTCAAGGAAGGCGATTTCAACGTCCGCCTTCCGGTGTCGGAAGATCCACTGCTGGCCGAGATCGCTGACGAGTTCAACGGAATCGCCAAGCTCAACACGCGAATGTGCGACGAGATGAACCGTGTCAGCAAGACGATTGGCCGACAGGGTCAAATGAACGACCGCGCTTCGATCGGCCCGGTCACCGGTGGATGGCGCTCGACCGTCGACTCGGTCAACACCCTCATCACCGATCTCGCATCTCCCACCACGGAAATCGCGCGCGTGCTCACGGCCGTCGCCGATGGCGATCTCAATCAGAAGATGGTGCTGGAGATCGACGGGAAGTCGGTGCAGGGCGAGTTCCTTCGCATCGCCACCACCGTCAACATCATGGTCGACCAACTCGGCGCATTCGCCGACGAAGTCACCCGCGTGGCGCGCGAAGTAGGAACTGAAGGCAAGCTCGGCGGACAGGCGGAAGTTCCCGGTGTCGCAGGAACCTGGAAGGACCTGACCGATAACGTGAACACGCTGGCCGGAAATCTCACCAGCCAGGTGAGAAA
>CATPBD010000039.1 GCA_955652265.1 uncultured Gemmatimonadaceae bacterium
CCCTTTCGGAAATGCCGTCTCTGTAAATCGATGCGACAGCGAGTCTTATAACAGCTCCCGAGGAGGGACTCGAACCCCCGACCCGGTGATTAACAGTTAACGCTTCGCGCTTTCTAAGCTGGCGATCCTCAAGGCTTTACGATGAAGGCGTTAAGCAGAGTTATCCGGAAGTTATCCGCTGAAGGTCGAAAAAACTGGGATTACACGGAGGCGGTTCTATCGAGCCGAAACAGAACACGATTTCCGAAGGGCACCGCAATTACTGGCTACCGCTTAATTACCGGCATTGTCCGGGACGGAGACTCAGCCAACACTGAGAACTTTCCCCGACGTCACGCTCGATGAGCGTGAGGTCTAGGATACGCGCACACAGACCAGCTCGCACCGCACCTCAATGGGGTTCAGGGGGTTGCGGGTTCAAGTCCGCACCTGAGGATCGGTAATCAGTCGATTCCCATCCGGCCTTTTACCGTCGCGATCAGCTTCGCCGAGTCGTAGCCCACCCCGTCCTTGAACACCGTCGTGACCTTGCGAATGACGGTGGGATCCGACACCAGATTTCCGTCGAGCACGACAAGATCTGCGAGCTTGCCACGCTCGATAGAGCCGAGCTTGTCGTACACGCCGAGGATTTTTGCGCCGTTCGCCGACATGATCTGGACCGTTTGCGACGGAGTAAAGCCTGCCTCGGTGAGCAGTTCATAGTTGCGTTGATCGCCGAAGCCCGGCAGCGCGCCTCCTACGCCCGTCGGATCGACACCAGCCGCCAGAAGTCCGCCTGCATCCACGAAAGCTTTCTCGAACGCCATTGCGTTCTTGAGCGCTGCCACAGTCAACATCGGGGTTGCCGCCGTGTCGATGTTCGTCCGGAATGCGAGATAGGCCGTTTTTACCTCCGGACTCATCGCTTCTAGCATGCGCTCATCCTTGGTCGGGCGATTCGGGAAGAACATCTCAAAAACCGCTAGGGTCGAAGTCATTCCGACACCCTTCTCGACCAGCGTCTGAATCACTGACCTTGCTGTGTCGCTCGTCATGCTCGCCACGGCAACTCTCATAGTGCTGTTTGGCGGACACAGGTCAGGCTGATGCTGTGGGTCGAAGTCGGTAGCCGTGAAAAGACCGTGCTCCAAGTTGTCGATGCCGAGCGCCACTGCCTCGCGAAAACTGACCGAGCAAAGATGTCCGGTGACTTTGAGCCCGCGCTTGTGAGCTTCATCGATGGCGGCCTTGAGCTCTGAGCTACGGATATCGGTGTAAGCTTTGATCCATTCCATCCCCTCCTGTGCCCAGTAAGCAACGAACTTTCGCGCGGCATCCGGAGATGTGATCTCGGCCATGCTTCCGGCGCCGGTTCCACCGGTGATGTACGGCGCCGTGAGATGAATGCGCGGGCCAGGTACACGTCCCAAATCAATTGCTTCCTTTGTATTGATCTCTGCGTAGGGAGCGCGTCCGCCCGTCGTGCGGATCGTCGTCACTCCACTCGCGAGATAGAGCCGTGGGCCGGTAAAGGACATCTGCGCCGAGCGTCCACCGGCGGCCATGTAGAACAGGTGGTCGTGCATCCCGACAATCCCGGGAATGACGGTAGACCCGCCGAGCTGCATCACGCGCGCGCCCGCGGGAACATGCACGCTTGAGGTGGCCCCCACGTCGGCGATGCGATTCCCGCGAATGATTATCGTCTGAGCAGGCTTAGGTGCGCTGCCCGTGCCGTCGATGAGCGTGACGTTGGTGAGCGCGACAACCGAGTCACCGACATTGACGAAGTTACGGACCAGGGGCGTGAGTGTCGCAATGCTCTGCGCCGGCGCCGCAGTAGCGACGCACAGCGACGAAATTGCGAGGAAGCGAATCTTCAGCATTGTACCTCCAGCTGACGCGGTTATCGTACGGTGAACGCCATCATCATACTCGACGTCAAATGCTCGGCGATGTGACAGTGTAGCATCCAACGGCCGGGGTTCGATAGATCGACGAGCAGATCGACCGTGAATCCGACAGGAACGAGGACGGTGTCCTTCCAGACTCGATTGGTGGTCGGGACGCCGTTAACCGCGAGCACCAGAAAGCGCTGGCCATGAATGTGAATCGGGTGCTGCATGCCGTGGATCGATTGCCGCTGATTCACTATGTGCAGCTTGACGACGTCTCCTCGCCGAAACGACCAGTCAATGTCCATGTTCTCCTTCCCCGTCGCTGCGTCACGCAGCACCCAGCGCACTTGGTGCCCAGTGGACGACCAGTTCATTCCGGGCATTGTTCCCGTCCACTCGATCGGCGTAAAGTAGATCGAGTCGAGCATCATCATCTGACGGGTGAAGAACGGAAGATCGTGCGTCTCAACCGCGAGGATCAGCGACTTGTCCGGCTCACGGTTGAAAAACGGGCGATAGCGCTCGATGTCGCGTCGCGTCGCGGAATCTTCCCGCAGCGACGCGAAGCTTGCCTCGAGATCGCGTTTTGTCTTCGCAGGCGCGACCTGAATGACGCCGAGAGTGTCCGTCTCGTAATAGAACCTGCCGAAGAGATGATCCAACGACTGAACGCGATTCAGCATTGACACGAGGCCCACAGAGTCGAACTTAACGTGCACGACGTAGCGCTCTGCCGGCGCCAGGACGACGCTTTCGACCCACGCCTCACGCTCGAAATTTCCGACATCACCCGCGACGATTTTCATGCGGGCGCCGGGAACTGAGAGATTGAACGTGCGTGTGTTGGAAACGTTGGTGAGGTAGAACCGGACGACTTCGCCCTTCCTGACTCCGAGCGAATAACGCGGCTCCCCATTGACCAGCAGTACGTTGCCGAAACGCCCCATTAACGCGTGCGTCGCGGCATCACCGCCAAACGGAACTAGTCCATCATCGTTGAGAAGGAGGTCGTCGAGCATGAGGACCTCCTCACGATGCGCCGGACTGAAGTAATCCTTGCGCGGCGATCGAACTAGCATGTTGCCGTACAGGCCAAGCGCCTGCTGAATGTCTTCCCGCACGTGAGGGTGGTACCAATAGATCCCCGCATCGGGGAAGCGGAGGTGATATGTGAAGTGACCGCCGGGCGGCACGGATTCCTGAGTAAGATCGGGCGTGCCATCGAAGCGGTTGTCGAGACGCACGCCGTGCCAATGAACGGTGGTCGGCTGATCGAGCTCATTGGTGAGCTCCACGGTGATCTCCGCGCCCTGACGCACTTCCAGCAGTGGCCCGGGATACTGATTGTTGAACGCGTACATCGTGAGGGTCTGGTCCTTGAAACTGCGGCGGACCACGCCCGCGCGAAGGCGCAGTGTATCGCCGCTCTTCAACCGCACGATCTGCCTCGGGCGTGCGTACGGTATCTCGCCAGACGCGCGCGGAAGATACGCCGAAACACCTGGACGGAGAGCCATCTCCGCCGGCAGCATTTGTAGATGCGGCGGCATCGGAACGGTCGTCCAGCGCGCCGAATCAGCTGACAGGCGCGCACTGCCGTGCATGTCGTTCATCGAGTGCGGTTCGGGCTTACCAGTCCCGCCGATGATGAACTGCATCAGATCCGGTGGCTGCAGCCGCGTACTGGGCGAGGCGCCGCGCAGAACGATGCGTCCAGCGGGTGCGTCCACGGCGGCCACGGTTTCGGCGGTGACGAGGATAACGAATTTGTCCAGCACAATCGCGGGAAGCTTAACGCGACCGTTTCCCACTTCACCGAGGCGAAGAACCGGATCCATGACAGGTGTCGCCGCCCACGCTACGTAGGCCGAGTAGGGTCCGAGCGTCGATGGTTCGGGCAGTCCCGCAAGATCGATAACCGGAAAGAATCGCAGCGCACCAGCCGCAGTGACGTCAACGGTGAAGGGTTCGGGGCGCATCAGAAGCGCGACACGTCCGGAAACCCCGGCGACGCCGGGAGCCGGTATTAGCTCAATGCAGTAGAGATCGCGACTGGGTGCAAGCGTACCAGAATTTCCGTCGCAGACCGGTTCGATCGGCGCCAGGATTCCGTAAATTGCGAATGTGAGCGCGAGGAAAGGGACTCGCATCATCTCGAATACTCAAGGCCGCCGCTATGAGTCATGATGCTCTTTTTCAAGCCGATGCGCGATGGTCAACGTTGGTTTCAGACACACGCACAAAATGCGCGGTTTGGCGAGCGTGAGCCAGGAGTCGCCGATCCGAGTCGGCCTGATCGGCTTCGGTTTCGTATCGAAGACCTTTCACATCCCGCTGCTGCAGGCGACAGACGGCTACCGCATCACCGCGGTGTCATCCAGCCGTCCAGCGGATGTGTCGGCCGTCCTCCCCGATGTCGAGGTCGGGTCCGATACCCGTCGTTATCTTTGCTGTTCTCAATGCCAAGCGAGTTCAACTGGGCGATTGAAGTGCCCATCGGAAGCCCAAATGGACCGCTCCCAAGCCGGCCGTAAATTATTGTGAAACAAAAGCTTGCGCGTTCCCCAGATCGCGGTATACTAGACATCTGTTTCCGCGGCTCGCATCCTCAGCTTCAGG
>CATPBD010000040.1 GCA_955652265.1 uncultured Gemmatimonadaceae bacterium
ATCTCCTCCCACGTCCCTTCGAAGGTGTTTCCGTCGTCGAGCTTGATGCGGTGGGATTCGCGCGTCCCTTTCACGTCGGCGAAGCTGGAAAGGAGCGCGCCGAACAGCTCGAGCTGACCCTTCGCTTCCGTCTGCGTCGCGTCCATGTGCTTCGCCTCGATCTCGGCGAGCATCTCGTCGATGTCGTCAAGCTCTCCGGACAGATCGCGAAGCCTGTCCTCCCACGGACGGATCTCCGGATCGTTGTCGCGTAGGCGATAGATCATCTTCTTCAGCTCGATCAGTCTCCAGATTCCGAGCTCATCCCAGTGATCTTCCGGGGTCGAGCGATCGAGGTGATACAGGGCTGCCTCGTAGTCGCCGCGATCGTAGAAGATGTTGCCGAGATAAATCCGGGCTTCTGTGTGGTCGGGATCCATCTGCAGCGCGCGGCGCAAAGTGGAGATCGCCGTCTCATCATTGCCGAGTCTGTGCTCCGCGTAGCCGATGCACGAGACCGCTTCCGCGGCATCAGGGGTCTGCTGCGCGGCGATCTCGAAGAACTGCTTGGATTCGTCGATCAGGCCCTCGCGGAAGAGCGCGCGGCCGATCTGGAGCATCAGCTCAACGTCGTCCTGGTAGCCAAGCTCGAGGGTATGACGGAAGCTGCGGAGCGCCTGCTCATGCTGACCGAATTTGAGAAGGGTCTCGCCGAGGCCGGCTAGTGCGTCCTCGTGGTCAGGATCGAGAACGAGTGCTTCCTCGAAGCTGCGTCGAGCCCAGGCGAATTCCTCGCGGGCGTGGTGTGCGTAGCCAACTCCAATATGGAGCTCCACCGAGTTCGGGTAGAGGCCGAGTCCTTCTCTAAGTACGTCCAGAGCTTCGTCATACTGTCCTTCGTTATACAGCTGATGCGCTCTCTCGTCGTACTCTTCAGAACTCAAAAAAGGTGTTGGCATGACGACGCACCCTCCGAGGAGTCGAGTATAAGTCTATTGTACTCTTTAGACACTACTATGTTCAAGGGAGTAACATCCGAGGCATCCCCATTCAGGTGACCACCGCGATTTTCTCGGAGAAGCGCTGCCAGCTCCCGCTCTCGAGAGATTTGTCGACCTCGTAGACGGCCTCGTCGAGCTCCTCTTCTCTGGTGAAGAAATGAGGGGCAATCCTGATACCAGCGCCGACGCGATAGTCGACCAGGATGTTCCGGGAGAGAAGATGCTGGGTGACCTCGTAGGCGTGAGGAACATCCATCGCGACCGTTCCGCCTCTCTGCGCAGGGTCGCGCGGCGCATTGACGGTGTAGCCACGCTGGTCGGCCAGCTCGATCAGCCGTGAGGTGAGGCGGAGACTCTTCTCCCGAATCGCGCCGATGCCGGCGCGGCGAAGAATCTTTGGGCCTTCGGCCGCGGGGTAGAGAGCGGGAATGACGGGAGTGCCGTTCAGCCAGCGAAAGGGGCCCGAGGTGTACTCCATCGTCTCCTCGAACGCGAATGGTCGCGAGTGTGCCTGCCAGCCGGTGAGGGCGGGCTTTAGCTGATCGCGAACCGCGGAACTGACGTAGAGGAAGCAAGCCCCTGGTCCGCCGCACAGCCACTTGAGCACTCCACCAGTGAGGAAGTCGACGTTGCTCCGTTTCACGTCTACGGGAACGATTCCGACCGCGTGGAAGGAGTCGAGCGAGACGAGCGCGCCCATCTCGTGCGCGCGCCGGCAGATCGCATCCGCGTCCATCAGATACGCGCTGCGGAAGAGAACGTGCGACACGGCGACGAGGCGTGTTCTCTCGTCGATCGCGGCGAGAAGCCGGTCGCGGTCGATGGTAAGGCCATCCTCCGATCGCACCACCACCACGCGAGCTCCAAGTCGCTCCGCCATACCCGCGTAGGCATAGCGCACGGACGGGAAGTCGAGCTCCGTCATTACGACCGTGTCGCGCTCCTTCGGGAAGTCGATTGCGGAAAGGACGGCCGTCTGGGCGATGGTGACATTGGGCATCATCACCACTTCGCCGGCGCCGGCGTTGATGAGCGGTGCGATCTCGTTTCCTACATCGACCGGCTTCTCCCACCAGCCCCGCATCCACGCCTTGACACCCAGCTCGCCCCAGTCGCGCGCGTACTCAGCCAGCTTCTCCGGCACGGTGCGCGGCATGGGACCCAGAGAGTTGGAGACGAGATAATTCGTCTTCTCCAGGATCGGGAATTCTTCTCTGTAAGCCAGCAGTGGGTCGCGCTGCTGGCTCTTGCTGGAATTCACTGCCAAGCGTCGCTGCCCTGACTCACTGACCCTTTCGAGACGCGTCGCGCATTGCCCTGAATTCCGCGTCGGCGTTCCAGGTGGGAATCGTGCGCGCGTTTCCGAGCGAGAGCCCGAAGCGATACACGATGTCGGCGAGCTGCGCGACGCCGGTGAGATCCAGGTCGGGGCGGTATTCGTCCGAGGGCTGGTGATACCTGTGCGCGGTGTAGTCGTCGCGCTGTGCCTTGCCACAACCCATCGGATGACCGACGTAGTCGTAGCCACCTTTCACATCGACGGCAGGAAAGCCGACCTTGGCGAAAGAGAAGTGGTCAGAGCGGTAGAAGTGTCCCTGCTCTGGATGCTCGTCCGGAACGAGCCGAATTCCCTCAGGCTTGACGAGCGCCGCCAGCTGGGGACCGAGTGAGCTCTTGGTATCGCCGAGGACGTGCTGCGCCTGCACCTCGCGCCCGAGAGCGACCTCCGCGGGCTGCCGCCGCACGTGAGGGAGCAGCTGCAGGAGGTGCGCTTCTTCGTGCTGCCGCGGATGTGCCCTGACGGCGCCGAGGCGGTGCAGAAGAC
>CATPBD010000041.1 GCA_955652265.1 uncultured Gemmatimonadaceae bacterium
CTGGAAGACTCGTCCGCGAGCGGCGACAACATGACGGTACACTAGAGATGGCGAAAGCCAAGACTGCTAAAAGAAAAACTGTGGCGAAGCGCGCCACGAAAGACACCGCCGCGACGAGCCGCGCGACAAAATCGCGTAAGATCTCGGCCAAGGCACCGGACGACGGAGCGGCGGCGGAGGCTGGCTCGACCTCGCTCGTAATCGTCGAGTCTCCCGCGAAAGCGAAGACGATCGGCAAGTATCTGGGCCGCGCGTACCGTGTGCGCGCGACGATCGGTCACGTCCGCGATCTTCCTGAAAAGAAGATGGGAATTGACATCGAGAACGGGTTCGAGCCCGAATACGTGACGATCCCGGGCAAGGAAAAGACCGTGGCCGACTTGAAGTCCGCCGCGCGTGATTCGAGAGAAATCTTCCTCGCGACAGACCCTGATCGCGAGGGCGAAGCGATCGCGTGGCACGTTGCGCAACAGATCAAATCCAAGAATGGCGCCCCGGTCCGACGCGTTCTCTTTCACGAGATCACGCGTGATGCGGTCCATCTTGCCATCGCCAACGCGGGCCAAATCGACGAGCGCAAAGTCGATGCGCAGCAGGCGCGCCGGGTTCTGGATCGTCTCGTTGGCTACAAGGCGAGCCCCGTCCTCTGGAAAACCGTGAAGAAGGGGATTTCAGCGGGACGCGTGCAGACCGTGGCGCTACGGCTTCTCGTCGAGCGCGAACGAGAGATCCGCGCGTTCAAGCCGGTCGAGTACTGGACGGTCGAAGCATTGTTGGAAAAAGACAAGCAGCAGTTCACAGCAAAGCTGCATCTGCTCGACGGCAAGAAGCCCGTCATTAGCACGGAGCGCGAAGCCAACGAGATTCTCTCGGCGCTCAAGTCGCGCAAGACGTTCCAGGTCACCGAAGTAAAGCGTCGCGAGCGCCGGAAGAATCCGGCCGCTCCATTCACAACGAGCACGCTTCAGCAGGACGCGGCGAAGAAGTTGAGTTTCGGCTCGAAGCGGACAATGCGCCTGGCGCAGGACCTGTACGAAGGAATAGAGATCGGTGAGGAGGGCGCCGTAGGTCTCATCACCTACATGCGCACCGACTCGACCCGCGTCGCGTCGTCGGCCGCGGAACAGGCGAGGGACTACATCAAATTGATGTACGGCCAGCAATATCTGCCTGACGCCCCGCGGCTGTACATGGACGGCAAGGCGAAGAATGCGCAGGACGCGCACGAATCGATCCGACCAACCGATCCAACGCGCCGGCCTGAGCACATTAGGAAGTATCTCAAGGAAGATCAGTATCGTTTGTACGAGCTGGTGTGGCAGCGCTTCATGGCGTCGCAGATGTCGCCGGCTGTGTTCGACACTACCACAGTGGACTTCGACCTCGGGCGATTCCTGTTCAGAGCCACTGGCAGCGTCGTCAAATTCGACGGCTACCAGAGGCTGTACAAGGAATCGCGCGAAGCTGAGGAAGGGAAAGCGCTCGAGGAGGAACAAGGCCTTCCCACGGTCGAGAAGGGCGAGGACATTCCCGTGAGGGCGATTACGCCATCGCAGCACTTCACCGAGCCGCCGCCGCGGTACTCGGAGGCGAGCCTGGTGAAGGAGCTGGAGCGGCTGGGGATAGGGCGTCCTTCTACCTATGCGTCAATCGTTTCCACGCTCGTCGATCGTCGATACGCCCAGCTCGAGCAGCGTCGCTTTTTCCCCACGCACCTGGGCGAGCAGGTCGAGAGGGTGATGGTCAAGAGCTTCCCCGATGTCTTCAACGTGCAATTCACTTCTCACATGGAGACCGACCTCGACAGGATCGAGGAAGGCGACGTGAACTGGCGCAAAATGCTCGGTGACTTCTATGGGCCGTTCGCCGAATCCGTGAAGGGTGCTGACATCGAGGCACTGATCGGAGAAGCTCACGATCTCTCCATGATCGCGACCGAGAGATGTCCCGATTGCGGTGGAAAGCTCGTCGCTCGCGGCGGATTCTTCGGACCCTTTCTCGCCTGCGAGAATCATCCGAAGGATTGCAAGTACACGCGGCCGTTGCGCGGTGATCGGAAACCCGCGCAGCCCACAGACGAGATCTGTCACGAGTGCGGCGCCCCCATGGTCATCCGTCACGGGCGCTCCGGAGAGTTTCTTGGCTGCAGCAAGTTTCCGAAGTGTCGCGGCACCAGATCGATGCCTACCGGAGTTAAGTGTCCCAAAGACGGCGGGGATATCGCCGTCCGCCGCTCGAAGAAGAGGGGAAAAGCGTTCTACGGCTGTTCCAACTATCCCAAGTGCGACTTCGTCGTGTGGGACAAACCCGTGGCCGAGATTTGCCCCGAGTGCGGATATGTTGGAGCGGAGTCGAAATTCACCAAAACTCGCGGCGATTACAGGCGGTGCATCAAGTGCGCGAATGAGTGGGATGTCGCGCCTTCCCCCGAAGCCGTGGCGGTGTGATCCGGGCCGTAACGGTCGTGGGCGGCGGCCTCGCCGGTTCGGAGGCGGCTTGGCAGCTGGCCGCGCGGGGGATCCCAGTCGTCTTGCACGAGATGCGTCCGGTCGCGACGACGCCCGCGCATAAGACGGACAGACTGGCCGAGCTGGTTTGCTCGAATACTTTCAAGAGCACGGAGCTAACTAACGCGCACGGTCTGCTAAAGGCCGAGATGCGTTTGCTCGGCTCACTCATTCTGGAAGCGGCTGATGGCGCTCGCGTTGCTGCCGGCAGCGCTCTGGCGGTGGATCGTGACGCGTTCTCCGGCAGCGTGACGGAGCGCATTGCCGGCGAGCAGCGCATCACGGTTGTGCGAGACGAAGTCACGAGCATTCCTTCGCCAGCAATTATTGCCACGGGGCCGCTCACCTCCGACAAGCTCGCCGAAGCAATTCGGACGCGGCTCGGCGTTGGGGCGCTCGCGTTTTACGATGCGATTGCGCCGATCGTGGCACGCGACTCCGTTGACGACTCGATCGTCTATCGGGGCTCGCGCTATGGGAAGGAGACCATGGAAGCCGCGGATGAAGGGGGCGCTTATCTGAATTGTCCCCTGTCGCGCGGACAGTACGATGCGTTCCTCGACGCGCTGATCTCGGCGGACCAGTACCACGGCCACGAGTTCGACGAGGTGCCTTACTTCGAGGGCTGCATGCCGGTCGAAGTGATGGCGCAACGCGGGCGGGACACGCTTCGCTTTGGCCCGCTCAAACCGGTCGGACTGCGCGATCCGCGCACCGGACGGGAAGCTTACGCGGTGGTACAGCTGCGACAGGAAGACCGTGCTGGCCGGATGTGGAATCTCGTCGGATTTCAAACACGCCTGCGAATTCCCGAGCAGCAGCGCGTGATCCGAATGATTCCCGGCCTCGAGCAGGCCGAGTTTCTTCGCTACGGATCGATTCATCGAAATTCGTATCTCAACTCGCCTGCCGCGCTGAGCCCATACCTTGCCGCCCGCGACGAGCCGACGATCCTCTTTGCGGGACAGATCACTGGAGTCGAGGGATATACGGAGAGCTCCGCGACCGGTTTGCTCGCAGGGATCAACCTCGCGCGGATTCTTTCGGGCGATGAGCCGGTCGTTCCACCGCCGACGACAATGCTCGGCGCGCTATACCGGTACATGAGTGAGGCAGACCCCAAGCACTTTCAGCCGATGAACGCGAACTTTGGATTGCTCGACGACCTTTCGGAAAGCGTTCGTGACAAAAAGCGAAAGCGGGAGATGTTCGCCGAGCGAGCGCTCTCGGACATGCGAACGTGGATCGAGGCGAATGCGCTGCTCGGTACTGCGGCGGCTCGCGCCTCATGAGCGAGTCCAGGGCAGTAGAAGACTTCCTCACGCACCTTGAAAAGGAACGAGACGTTGCTTCGAACACTCTCATCGCGTATCGACGCGATCTGGAAGAGCTAGTGGAATTTCTCGGGGGTTACTACGGCGTCCGGGAGTGGTCATGGCAGGGGCTGGATCGCCTCGCGATCCGCGGATTCCTGGCGCATCTCACCCGCAAAAAGCTCAACAAGCGGTCGATCGCGCGCAGTCTCTCGGCGGTGCGCAGTTTCTACAAGTATCTGCACCGCAACGAGCAGGTCGAGGCAAATCCGGCGCGCGGGGTGAGCACTCCCAAGCAGGACAAGTATCTGCCGGGATACCTCGACCGCGCGCAGATCGAGGCGCTGTTCCAGTCGGCCGATCTGAAGGCCCAGGAGGGAAAATTCTCCGACGTCCGGAACTCGGCGATTCTGGAGCTTTTCTATTCGACGGGGATGCGGCTATCGGAGTTGCGGGGCATCAATCGGATGGACATCGATCTGCTGTCGCAGCAAGTGAAGGTGCGCGGGAAGGGAAGGAAGGAGCGCATCATCCCGGTCGGCGACCACGCCCAGCTGGCGCTCAGAAACTACGAATCGAAGCGCGACGAGTTGCTCCGCTCGATCGGATCAGGGGGCGATCGTACCGCATTTTTTCTGAGCAATCGCGGAAAGCGGATTTCCGTGCGCGCGATTCAGAATGCAGTAAAGGGATTCCTGGATAAGATCGACGAAAACTCTGGTTTGTCCACTCACTCGCTGCGCCACACTTTTGCGACTCACCTGCTCGACGCGGGTGCCGATCTCCGCGCCGTGCAGGAGCTTCTCGGTCACGCCTCGATTTCGACGACGCAGATCTACACGCACACCAGCATCGAGCGACTCAAGCAGGTGTATCAAAAGGCGCATCCCCGGGCTTGAGATTGGAAAAGAAGCGACATCACTGGATCGTCCGGACTACCCATTGGATAAATGCCGTTGCCATCATCGTCATGGTGGGCTCCGGGCTTCGCATCTTCAACGCGTACCCGGCCTTTGCGCGGAAAGGCGAGATGTTCTGCTGCTATCCGTTCGAGCACAAGCCGATTCCAGCGTGGCTCACCTTCGGCGGCTGGCTCGGCGGAGCACGTCACTGGCATTTCGCGATGATGTGGGTGCTCGTCGTGAACGGATTGATCTATCTGGCGTTCGTGTACCTGCATGGCGAGTGGCGCGACCTGGTGCCAAGAAAGGGCGACATCCGCGACAGCTGGCAGATGGTAAAGTTCTACGCGTTCCGACGGACGGACCATCCGCACCAGGGCAAGCACAACGCTCTCCAGAAGACGGCGTACTTCCTGCTGCCCGTTGCGGGCGCTCTCGCAGTCGTCAGCGGAATCGCGATCTGGAAGCCAGTGCAGCTGTCATGGCTTACCAATCTTCTGGGCGGGTACGTGTGGGCGCGCTACTGGCATTTCATAGCGATGCTTGTGATCGTCGTTCTGAGCGTGATCCACGTCTTCATGGTTTTCGCGGTAGATCCGTACTCGATTCCGTCCATGATCACCGGCAACTACAACGAGAGAAATTCACCTGAAGCGCGGAACGCGCGTCCGTTTTATCATCTCTTTCCACGTCGTAGGCCGGTAGCGCCGCCACCGGAGGCGACATGAAATCCAACACGAAGAAATTCGTCTCGATTGGCGGGATGGATCGGCGGGAATTTCTTGCGTGGGGCGGAATCATCTCTGCCGCGTTCCTAGCAGCGTGCAACTCGCGGGGACCGAAAGCTGCGGACAAGCTTCTCAAATACGCGGAGCGGAAGAACAGAGTCGTCGAGCGAGCGCTTTTTCGGCACACATCGATGGACGCAGTGCAATCGGGTGCACACGACGCCGGAAATAAGTTGCCCAGCTATTACATCTCGCATACCGTACCGGTGTGGGACCAAAGCGTGAGAGGCAAGTGGGCGCTCGAGGTGAGCGGTCTCGTCGCAAATCCGGTGCGGCTTACATTGGAAGACTTGCAGCGCCTTCCCAGGGTGTCCAACCGCGTCAATCACTATTGTGTCGAGGGGTGGACTGCGGTAGAGACGTGGACCGGCTGCCGGTTCAGCGATCTCGCGAGTCTGGTGCGCGTCCTGCCGGAAGCGCATTACGTCGACTTCCAGTCCTTCGACGACGACTATCACGAGAGCTGGGACATCGAGAGCGCGATGCACAAGCAGACGGTCGTCGCATATGCTCTAGATGGAAAGTTGCTGGAGCCGGAGCACGGTGCCCCCGCCCGTGTGTATTCGCCGGTAAAACTGGGGTACAAAAACACCAAGTATCTGACTCGCATTGTATTCTTGCCGAAGATGAACGGCGGATACTGGAGCGATATGGGATACGAGTGGTACGGGGGCGTTTAGGACTCAGGCGTACGGATCGGGACGCGATCTGGCATCCACATTCCTGAAGCGAGGAGCTGTCGGCTTGTAGGCTGAGAGCTGGTCAGCTCTCATACAGCCGGTTTGGGTGACTACCGAATTCGCGTCTTTGGCGGGGTCTCATTCAGCCGCGAGTTCTTTTCGCCTTCGCCTCGCCGCGCGGCGCCCCGAAATAACAGTACTTCCTTCAGGTACTTGCGATTCATGATCGCGCCGATGATCAACAGTGCGCTTCCAGCCAACACGCTGATCGTGCCCCAGCGCCATGTGTCGCGACCAATCAGGGCTGCTGCCATGCAGAGAGTCCCTAAAGCGACGAGCGACTGGCCAGCCTTGTGGGGGACCGCACGTGCGCGCCGTCGCCGCTCCCGCAAGGGAGCGACACCGCCCGCCTGCCAGGCGTCGAGGAGAATTGTGAGTCCCATCAGGGCGACCAGAACTCCGAGAAGTATCGGGAATTGCTCGAGCCTCATGGCACTCCCGATTGCAAGAAGGGGGCGCGGCTGGAGCCTTGAGGCGCCGGTTCAGCCCGTGTCTGTTATTTTGAAGCGATGAACAGTCGCCTCGAGCGCGTACGCTCGACAACCATACTCGCCGTGCGCCGAGACGGACAGGTCGCGCTCGGCGGCGACGGACAGGTCACGGTT
Organism: uncultured Gemmatimonadaceae bacterium; assembly: GCA_955652265.1. GTDB lineage: Bacteria > Gemmatimonadota > Gemmatimonadetes > Gemmatimonadales > Gemmatimonadaceae > UBA4720. The sequence continues at coordinate 6,856 of CATPBD010000041.1, forward strand.
GGTCAGACGGTGATGAAGTCGAACGCGCAGAAAGTTCGTACTCTCCGTGGCGGGAAGCTGCTCGCCGGGTTCGCCGGCGCGGCGGCTGACGCATTTACCCTCTTCGAGAAATTCGAGGAGAAACTCGAGAAATATCCGAGCAATCTCCCACGCGCCGCAGTGGAGCTGGCGAAAGACTGGCGAAGCGACCGCGTACTGCGACGACTCGAGGCGCTCCTCGCCGTCACGGATCGCGAGCACGGATTTATCATCTCTGGCACCGGTGACATCATCGAGCCCGATGATGGAATTCTCGCGATAGGATCCGGCGGCACCTACGCTCTTGCTGCCGCGCGCGCTCTTCTCGAGAACACCGATCTGTCCGCGCGCGACATCGTGCGCAAGGGTCTCGAGATCGCGGCCGAGATCTGCGTTTACACCAACGCGAACATCACGGTTCTGGAGCCGAGCTGATGGCATCGCCACGTACGCAGCAGGCGCTCGAGCGTCTGGCGACCCTGACGCCGAAGCAGATCGTGGAGGAGCTGGATCGCTACATCGTCGGTCAGGGCGACGCCAAAAAGGCGGTGGCGATCGCGCTCAGGAATCGCTGGCGCCGGCAGCGCGCGCCCGAATCGATCCGTGAGGAGATCTCACCGAACAACATCATCCTGGTTGGGCCTACCGGCGTCGGAAAAACCGAGATCGCCCGCCGACTCGCGCGTCTTGCCGGCGCGCCATTCGTCAAGGTCGAGGCATCCAAATTCACCGAGGTCGGCTACGTCGGTCGAGACGTGGAGTCGATGGTGCGCGATCTTGTGGAGAGCGCAGTCAACATGGTTCGTGGAGAGCGCGAAGGCGAAGTTCAGGAGATTGCGAAGCAGAAGGTGGAAGAGCGGCTCCTCGATCTCCTCCTGCCCGTCCCGCCCGACATTAAGCAGTCTGCTCCAACACCCTCCGCAGCGGCTGGAGGCGCGCACCTGTTCGTTGTCTCGCCGGGCGGCTCCGTTTCCCACGAGACCGATGCATCTGAGATTCGCTACAGACGGACGCGGGAGAAACTCAAGCAGCTGTTGCTCGACGGTCAGATGGACGAACGGGAGATCGAAATCGAGGTGACGCAGCAGTCACCGGTGATGTTCGACATGATGGTCCCGCAGGGCGCGCCGGAGGGAATGGACAACATCTCCGAGATGCTTCAGGACATGCTGCCCAAGCGCAAGAAGCGCAGGACGGTCAAGGTCACCGAGGCCCGGCGGATTCTCCTAAGTGAAGAGCTGGAGAAACTCATCAACAAGGAAGACGTCACCGCCGATGCGCTCGAGCGCGTGCAGACGATGGGCATTATTTTCCTCGACGAAATCGACAAGATCGCGGGACAGCGTGGTCCGAACATGGGCGGGCCGGACGTTTCGCGCGAGGGAGTGCAGCGCGATCTCCTTCCCATTGTCGAAGGCTCAAACGTGCAGACCAAGCACGGCATGGTGAAGACGGATCACGTGCTCTTTGTCGCAGCGGGTGCGTTTCACGTCGCAAAACCCAGCGACCTCATCCCCGAGCTTCAAGGAAGATTCCCCATTCGTGTTGAGCTTCAATCGCTCACGGAAGCGGATTTCGTGCGCATCATGACAGAGCCTGAAAACGCGCTGACCAAGCAGTATTCGGCGCTGGTCGAGGCTGAAGGTGCGACGCTCGAGTTTACTCCCGATGGTGTCGCCGAGATCGCGAAGATCGCCGCGCAGGTGAACGAGCGAATGGAGAACATCGGCGCGCGCAGACTGCACACAGTGATGACGACATTGCTCGAAGATGTGCTGTTCGGACTCCCGGACAGCGGCGTCAAGACGGTGCGGGTCGATCAGGCGTTGGTGCGGAGCCGACTCAAGACTATCGCCGACGACGAGGACCTGAGGCGGTACATTCTCTAGCGCCGAACGCTAGCTCTGGTCCTGGATATCACTAAGCCATAGGCGACGATATTCAGAATCAGCACCAGGCTGCCCAACACGACCTGTGTCGGACGGGTGAGACCGGCCGGATAGAGCACGGGCTGCACATAGTGCTGGATGAATCCGCCGCTGTAACCCGCCTCGCCACCCCGCGTCCTGATCGAATTCTCGAGGGGAGTAAGTGGACAGATCCAGCCCGTGTACTCGATCAGAACACCCCATACCGCGGCGGGAATGTGCAGCCAAGCCAGCCGCGGCCACGCCAGCACCGGCAGCCCTCCCAGCACCACGAAGAGGACAAATGCGAGGTGAACGAGGAGTACGAGATCAGCGAGCGCCCGGTAGATCAAGGGGCGGACGCGTCGAATTTCATCCTTTGAACGAGCGCTTCAAATCGAAGCTCGGCGCGCAGCGGGTCGACGATGGGGTGCACGCGCAGGTAGGCGGCCCACCCCCGCCGCTCATCGACCGCTCGATCCACCCAATCGAGAGCTTTTTCCGCATCTCGCACGGCGATGTACACGATTGCGAGCTCGACGGGAGAGACGTACTCGCTTTTTATCTTTTCCTCCAGCTCGGCCGCTACCTGCAGCGCATACGACGGATCGCCCGCCGCCGCGAGAGCGTACCCGAGCGTCGCCTTCGTCATCGTGCCGGACTCGGGCGCCAGCACCAACGCTTCACGAAGCGCTCGCTCGGCGGCGGGGAACTGCTTTTGGAAGGTCAGAATCAGCCCTTGAATCCGATAGCTCTCCTCAGCGGTGGGATTCATGGCGATGGCGCGATCGAGATGATAGCGCGCCTGCTCGTATTTCCGCGCATAGAGATAGCAATAGCCGAGACTCCGCCGCACTGACACCGACGCAGGATCGTTCTCCTGCGCGGTGTGACCCTCGAGCAGCGCCTCGTCGAACCTTCCCTGGGATGCAAGCATGAATGCGTACCACTGGTGCGCGGGCGCATAGTGCGGATCCAGCTCGATCGCGCGAGCAAATTCCCTGGCGGCCCCATCCCAATCCCAATCGTAGATGAAGAGGCTCCATGCCAGCGATGCATGCGCTTCGGCGAGCGTATCATCCAGAGCGATCGCTTTTCGCGCGTAGAACTTTGCCTTCTGGTGGCCTTCGTGAACTGGAACGTTCCGGTAGTCGATGTGAAGCGAATACGAGTCCGCCAGGCCCGTGTACGGTAACGCGTATGTCGGATCGAGCGCGATCGCTTCCTCGAAGTACTTGATTCCTTCGATGACCCCCTCGGATGTACGCTTGTTCCACGCGTAGCGCCCGCGCAGGTAGAGCCCGTAAGCCTGCACATTTTCTGTGTGCCGATTCGTCGGAGCAGGCGCGATGTCCGCGAACGACGTAGATCGGAGAGTCGTGACGATGGTGCGCGCGATCTCATCCTGAATGGCGAAGACGTCGCGCAGCTTGCGGTCGTAGCGCTCGGACCACACCAGACGCCCGTCGTCTGTAGACGTGAGCTGCGCCGTAATTCGAAGATTCTCTCCCGAGCGTCGCACCGATCCTTCGAGCACCTCGGACGCCTCGAGGAGCGCGCCGATCGCGCGCACATCCTGCGCCTTCCCCTTGAGCGCGAACACCGAGGTGCGCGACGCTACCCGCAGCCCTCCCACCTTTGCGAGAGCGTTGATCAGCTCGTCGGTGATTCCGTCGCTGAGGTACTCGTTGTCCGGATCGGGGCTCGAATTCACGAATGGAAGGACGGCGATGGTGCGCGTCGTCGCGGCGAAGGGTCGGTTGGGCTCCAAGCGGGCGCGCGAGAGAGCGTCGCAGAAATCAACAATGGTGGGGAACCGCTGCGCCGGATCCTTGGCCAACGCTTTCTCCAGCACTCTCTCGAAGCCGGCAGGCGCATCCGGGCGCAGCGCCCGCAGCGGACGCGCTTTTTCCGTGACCTGCTTCGCCATCGTCGCGCGGGGTGTCGCTCCCTTGAGCGGCGGCTCGCCGGCGAGCATCTCATAGACCACGCAGGCGAGGCCATAGACGTCACCCGGAACTCCGATGTCGGTTTCTCCCGACGCCTGCTCCGGACTCATGTACTCTGGAGTACCGAGCGCGAGGCCACCAAGCGTGAGTGGCTCCTCGGCGGTGGCAGTGGCGACGTGCGCGATGCCGAAATCGGCCAACAGCGCGTGATCGTCCGCGAACAGAATGTTCTCGGGCTTCACATCACGGTGCACGAACCCATTGCGGTGCGCGTAATCCAGAGCAGCACCAACCTCGTGCGCTATGCGCAGCGCGTCGTCGATCGGGAGCTTCTTGTCGCGGTTGAGCCGGTCACGCAGCGATCCACCGGGTACATATGGCGAGACGTAATAAAGCGATCCGTCCGATTCACCCGAGTCGATCAGTGGAACGATGTGCGGATGCGACAGACGCGCGGCGATGCCGATCTCGCGGAGAAATCTCTCGGCGCCAACGGAGGCGCCGAACTCCTGCTTCAGGACTTTGATCGCCACCTTGCGCTTGTGCTTTCTTTCCTCGGCGAGGTGCACGGTTGCCATGCCGCCCTGGCCCAGAAGGCGCTCGATCGTGTACCGATCGGCGAGCGTGTTGGCGAGGGAGGCCGACGCGTCGCTCATAGCGGTAATATAGGCTGCGCGCCGGTCGGCCGGCTCCTATCCGCGACGCTTGAAGAACTGCACGGCGCGCTCGTGCTTCTTTGCGGCCGCGAGGCTCTTGAAGGTACCGAGATTTCGGCGACGCCCGGTCTTCGGATCCTTTTTTCGAGAGTAAAGCCGGTAACCGCCCGATTTGAGCTTGCGAATCATTGTGGCGACCTCGTCAGGTTCCCTGCGCGACCTTCAGTATGCTGTTGCCCGACATCACATAAAGCTCACCGGCGGCATCGACCCCGAACGACGCCACCAAGCTCGTCGTCAACCCCCAATCCTTCTGGTCAACCGCCGACCCACTCGAGTACCTGAAGCTGCGCAAGAATCCGGAGCAATAATCTGAATAGAAGTAGTGACCGCGGATGCCGGGGATGGCGCTTCCGCGATACACGTACCCGCCGGTGATCGAACACGCGCCGTTGGTGTGCCCGTAATCGATAACTGGCAACGTGAGGCCCGTCTGGGTGCAGCTCGACGCATTGTAGCAGGTCGCTCCCTCCATGACATTCCACCCGTAATTGAGTCCGCCAGCCGTGGCGGGTTGAACATCTACCTCTTCGTGAAGATCCTGACCGACATCCGCTATGTAGAGCAATCCGGTAGGCACATCAAACGCATATCGCCACGGATTCCTCAGCCCCTTCGCCCAGATCTCACCGCGCCGATTTGTCTGATTGACAAACGGGTTATCCGGCGGAATGAGGTAAGGGTCGCCGCGATCCACATCGAGCCGCAGCAGCGATCCCAGCAACGCGTTGTAATTCTGACCGTTCCCGGTGGGATCGCCGCCACCGCCGCCATCGCCCAGACCAGCATAAAGCATCCCATCTGGCCCGAAGCAGACGAGCCCCCCATTGTGATTGTTCTGCGTTGAGTGAGCGGCCGTGAGTATCAGTTTCGACGTTGCAGGATCCGCTGCATCGGCGGTCGTCGCGGTGAACCGCTCGATCCGGATGTCGCCGTTGGTCTGGGTAGTGAAATAGACGTAAAAGAAACGGTTCGTCGCGTACTGGGGATGAAACGCGACACTCAACAGTCCGCGCTCGCCACCGCTCAGCACTCTGCTGGTGATGTCGAGAAATGGGGTCGTCTGCAGCACTCCATCTCGTATCACCCGAATTGCCCCCGCCTGTTCTACGACGAAGATCCGGCCGTCATTGAGCGGTTGGGTGAGAAAGACGGGCGCCGAAAGTCCGGTTGTGATGAATGGGTCGAGCTTGAGAGTGAGGCCGGGCGGGAGACTCGTATCTCCCGGACCGGTGGCATCGGAGCCGTGACAGCCTGTGAGAGCAAAGGCGAATACACTCGAGCAGAACAGACGAATCGACAGTCGGATCATCAAGCGCTCGGAGTGAGAGAGATGCCGCATCGTAATAGTATATTTCCGGCGCACCGCAACACACCATACCGGAGCTTTCGCGTACCTGATATGCCTCGAAAGACGACCAAAGAACCGCCGCACCGGGATTTACTTCAGATCCCTGACTTCACCGCGAAGGAAATCGACAAGCTGTTTTCACTCGCCGAGGCGATGCGGAACGGCAAGTACACAAAGAAACCGCTCGCCGGAAAATCCCTGGCGATGATCTTCATGAAATCATCGACGCGCACACGCGTATCGTTCGAGGTCGGCGCCTGGCAGCTGGGCGGCCACGCTCTCTTTCTGTCGCCGCGCGATGTGCAACTCGGTCGCGGCGAGCCCATCGCCGATACCGCACGCGTTCTTTCGCGGTACGTCGACGGGATTATGATTCGCACCTTCGCGCAATCGGAGATCGAAGAGCTCGCGCGATACGCATCGGTACCGATCATCAACGGACTAACCGATCTGGTGCATCCGTGTCAGGTGCTCGCGGATCTTCTCACCGTCAAGCAGCACCTCGGAGGCTACAAGGGAAAGCGCTTCGCCTGGATCGGCGACGGCAACAACATGGCGAACTCGTGGCTCAACGCGGCGTACGTACTCGGTTTCGAGCTCACTCTCGCGTGCCCCGAGGGCTATGATCCCAACCCGATGATTTTCCAGCGCGCGCAATCGAAGGCCAAAGTCAGAGTCGTGCGCGATCCCGCCGAAGCCGCCGACAAGGCTGACGTCGTCAACACCGACGTGTGGGCGTCAATGGGCCAGGAGGAAGAGCAGGCGATCCGCGAGAAGGCGTTCAAAGCATATCGCGTCGACGCTTCGATCATGAAGCGCGCAAAACCGGACGCGATCTTTCTGCACTGCCTCCCAGCCCATCGCGGAGAGGAGGTAGCAGCGGAAGTGATCGATGGTCCGCAGAGCAGAGTGTGGGACGAGGCCGAGAACCGACTCCACATACAGAAGGCGATAATGGCGGCGTTGATGGGCGGGGAGAAGCTCTAGGAGTTTACCCTCGAATGTCCGCGCGATAGGAACAAATCGCCCGACCTCGCATCACAAAAATGTTTTTGCCAATTTATCTGTGATAAGGGGTTAAGGCCTTGTCCAGGCCGTTAACTGCTGTTGAGCTTGCCGCAGGTGGTCGTCTATTACGTAACCCTCCACATGAGAGTTACGATGCGCCGTCCCACCGGTTTTTCAGCCTATTTCAGCCTCCTCAGATCGGGTTCCGTCGGTGCGCTAGCGCTGGCGATGACCCTCTCATGCTCCGAAAGCATAGCCGTGACAAAGGGGCTGCAGGACGGTGTCGTATCTACCGAGATCGTGGTTCCTGACTCGCTCAAGCAGGCTCTCGCGGCTCAGTACCCGGCCACGCTTCTAAATGCTCGTACTTCGATGACGGCCAACATTCTCGTCCCACCTGTTGTGACGGGCACGACGCTGGCCGCCTGCACCTCCGGTGCCGGGTCTGCCGTCGGATACACGGAAACGAAGGTTCCGCTCGCTCCGGAGAGCGCGCCCAGCATCGTTCCTTTCCCAATCTACGATGACGGAATGCTCGAGCACGTGCCCGTTGGATTCAGCTTCAACTTCTACGGTGCCACGTACACCGAGGTCACCATCTACTCCAACGGGCTCCTTATGTTCGGCCCGGCTGTCAAAGATCCCCTCGGCTTCTACAGGGGCGACATGATTCCTTACTATACCAATCCGAACAACACCATCGCGTTCGCCTGGACCGACTGGTCACCACAGCGTGTGCCCGGTGGAATAC
>CATPBD010000042.1 GCA_955652265.1 uncultured Gemmatimonadaceae bacterium
CCTGATGTACCAGCGCATACTCGTCCCCGTCGAGCATTCACCCTACGACGAAGTGATCCTGGCTCACGTCCGGAAGCTGGCACGCACGTGCAATGACGCGTCGATCGTGTTGATCCACGTCGCCGACGGATGGGCGGCGCGTAACATCAATCAGCTCGATCTGCGCGAGTCGGAAGAAATGAGGAGCGACCGCGAGTACATCGAGGCGATCGCTGAAGCGCTCGAGCGAGACGGGTTCCGCGCCGAAGCAATTCTCGCAGGCGGCGATCCCGCCAAAGAGATCGCCGCTTGCGGGGAGCGGGAGAAATGCGACCTGATCGCGATGGCGACTCACGGGCATCGCGGACTCTCGGATGTGCTGCGCGGGAGCGTGGCAAGCGAGCTGCGGCACATCTCGATGCTTCCAGTGCTGATGGTGCGTGGAATTCCACATCCGGCACCTGCGGGACCGAGGCCGGCTGAATGAGTGCCGCTCGGGAAGAGACCGAAGCCTCGGAGACGCTCACCGCCCCGGCAGAGGATTATCTCAAGGCGATCTACGCGATCGGAAAAGGATCCGGCCCCGCGGCGACAAGTGAGATTGCGCAGCGTTTGGCGATTGCGCCGGCATCTGTAAGTGGAATGGTGCAGCGTCTCGCCGATCAGGGGCTGCTCGCCTACGAGCGCTATCATGGAGTCAAGCTCACTGAGAGCGGCAGGCGTGCCGCGCTGCGAACGCTGAGGCGGCATCGCGTTATCGAGGCGTACCTCTCGCAAGCACTCGGCTACCCCTGGGATCGCGTGCATGACGAAGCCGAACGATTGGAGCACGCGGCTTCGGACGAGTTGGTGGACAGAATGGCCGCGACGATCGGCGAGCCGGAAGTCGATCCGCACGGCGCGCCGATTCCCACCCGCGATGGCGCGGTCGACGAAACCGAATACACATCGCTCGCCCAGCTCGGCGTCGGAGTATCCGGAGTAGTTGTGAGAGTGTCGGATGAAGATCCCGAAATGCTGAGGTATCTCGCCGAACTTTCGGTCGTACCGGGAAAGCGAATCACGGTGAAGGCGCGCGCGCCCTATGATGGGCCGATCACGCTCTCCATTGGTCGGCACGAGCTCTCTATTGGACCTGCGCTCGCGGCGAACGTTCTGATCGCGCCGCTGGCAGACAGGGCTGGGAGGCGCGGCTAGCTTTCGAGCGTGCTGCTTCCTTTTCTCGCCTTTGCGCTGATCCTCCAGGCGTCTCTGCCGCAGACATCACAACGGACGATCGCAATTGACGAAGCCTTTGCCGCCGAGGCGCATCTAAAGGTCGGGGACCGCGTGGCAATCGCGGCGCGACCCGGTGCATCAGCTGCGGCCGACATGGTGGTCATTGGAGCGATTGTACGGAGAGGAGCAGATCCTTCCCAGGTAGCGCGCGGCGATTTTGTGGCGCGGCTACACCTCGACCAGCTGCAGCGAATCTCCGGCTACGGCGATCGAGTCGATCGGTTCGCAATTGCGACCCGGCGTTCGGGTGATATCGACCGCACTCTCCTGCGCATCAACCACGTCGCTTTTGGATTCAGGGCATATCGCTCGAGTGACATCGCGGTCGAGACATCGCGAACTTTCCAGGTGGTGAGCCGGTTCCACCGCGCGATCGGCGTCATCACGATCGTCGCGAGCTCCATTTTTCTGCTGTGCATAATGGTGCTCAAGGTCGAGGAGCGCCGGCGCGACATTGCGGCGCTGCGACTAATGGGAATCTCGCGATCCTCCGTCGTGCGATCGATAATCATCGAGGCAGCGGTCGTCGCGGTGCTCGGCAGCATGCTGGGCGTCGTGCTTGGCTGGGCGACATCGCTTTTCGTGAACTGGCATTACCAGGCCTTGTATCGCACGCCGCTCTATTTCTCGATCGTCACACCCCCGGTGATTGGGCTCGCAGTGTCGCTCTCCCTTATCCTCGGAGTCGGGGCTGGAGTGCTAGCATCAATGCGACTGGTGCGGACTCCTCCGCTCGAGCTGTTTGGACGCTGAGTGAGAGCTGCACTCGCGCAGGCGTCACTCATCCGACATCGCGCTCGCACACTCCTGGCCGTGCTCGGTGTTGCGGTTGCGGCGGCGATGCTGCTGGACATGGTGATGCTCGCGACCGGGATGCGCGAGTCGTTTCGCGAGCTGCTGCTGTCGAAGGGATTCGACATACGCCTCGCGCCGAAAGGCACGCTCCCCTTTGACACCGACGCGACGATTCCTGGTGTCAGCGCGATAACCACAGTTCTTCGCACCAATCCCGACATCAGGGAGATCAGTCCAGTGCTGGGAGGCTCGATTCACATCGGTGTCGGGGCGAACGACGTCAGCGCGGCGGTGCTTGGTATCGACCCAACGGTGCAGGGCGATTACGAATTTCTTTCCGGTCGCGATGTTACGACTGCCGACGCGCTGGTGGCGAACGAATACCTGCTCAAGAAGCTGGGCGCGCGATTCGGCGACACGCTCAATGTCGCCGCGGGCTATGATCCCCAGACGCGAACGTATTCTGGCCAACGCCGACTCGTGCTGACCGGAAAGGTCCGTTTCATCTATGGAGCTACTGATCAACCGGGCTCCGTTGTACGTCGTGAGACACTGGAGGCGCTGGGTGGAGGAGAGCGGCGCGACCGTGCATCTCTTTTCATGGTCCGCTTGCGAAAGGGCGCGAACCCGGACAGCGTGCGGAACTGGATCGAGACCAAGATCCCGAACGTCTCCGCAATCTCCGTCGCGACCGCTCTCGCGAAGGTTGATCAGCGGCTCAGCTACTTCCGGCAGCTTGCGTTCATACTCGGCGCGGTGAGCCTGTTCGTCGGGTTCCTGCTGGTGACGACTCTGGTCACGGTTTCGGTGAACGAGCGGTCAGGTGAGATCGCGGTGATGCGCGCGATCGGCGTGTCGCGCGCCCACGTCGTTCAGCAGATAGTGCTCGAGGGCGTGGCGATCAGTGTGGTGGGTGCAGTGATTGGGCTTGGACTCGGCCTGCTCACCGGGCGATACCTCAACGCGATTCTCTCCGCGTTCCCCGGGCTGCCGATGGCGATCGATTTCTTTCTCTTTCAACCGCGAGCGGCGTGGTCTGCACTTGGCCTGTTGATCGTCAGCGGGATCGCCGCCGGGATCTATCCCGCGTGGCGGGCGGCGTCACTGCCCATCGCCGACTCGCTGCGTCGCGAGGCGATTGCGTGAGCTCGCTCACTCGACCGCGCTCCGGTGCTTTGGTATCCGGATCCGCGAAATCGGATGTCAACCCGCTCGTGTCTCTGCGCGAAGTTCGTCGCGATTACGCACTCGGCGCCGAGCGTGTGCACGCGCTTCAGGGAGTATCGCTGGACGTCGAGCGTGGGGACTACGTCGCGATCGTTGGTCCGTCGGGCTGCGGAAAGTCGACGCTCCTCAATCTCGTCGGTGTGATCGATCAGCCGACGTCAGGCACCGTGACGATAGCGGGGAAGCGTGTCGACGCGATGAGTGACCGCGAGGCGACGTCGTTTCGGTTGCACAACATTGGCTTCGTCTTTCAGCGCTTCTATCTGATGCCAATTCTCTCGGCGCTCGAGAACGTAGAATTGCCGATGGCCGAGGCAAAGGTGCCGAGTGACGATAGAAAGGCGAGAGCGGCGGAGCTCCTCGAGTACGTTGGCTTGAGCTCTCGGGAGCGGCACCGACCCTCTGAGCTTTCCGGCGGTGAGCAGCAGCGGGTAGCAATCGCGCGCGCACTGGCGAATCATCCCGATATACTCCTCGCAGACGAGCCGACGGGGGAGCTCGACGCGCGCACGGGTGCCGAGATCATCTCTCTGTTCCGACGTCTCAATTCAGATGGGACTACGATCGTCGTCGTTACGCACGACGAAGATCTCGCGAATGCGACGCGCCACAAGGTTCACATGCGCGACGGCAGGATCGTTGACGCATGATCGCACAGCTCGCGTTACGAAACATTACCTATAGGCCGTGGCGGTCTGTACTGCTTTTCTTCGGCTACGGGATCGGTGTCGCGGTGATGATCGTGCTGCTCTCGATTGGCGAAGCAATGGTGTCACAGGCGCGCAACGAGAAGCTCGTCTGCGGTGGGTCGATCACTGTCTTGCCGGAGGGACTCGATGTCGAAGTGATGAAGACGGGAGGGATAGGTGGCCTCTTTTTCTCCATCGATCACGCGTCATTTCTGTATCGACAGCTGTTCGCCTCACCTCGGTTCGCAGGCGAGATTTCCGCCGTCGCTCCGCAAATCGAAGGCAGGCTCCTCTACGTTCGCACGCGCGACGGCCGCGAGTACCCTGTGCATGGGAACGGGGAGATCCCAGCGGCGACCCGCGCTGTCGGCGCCGCGCCCGAGATCGTGGAGGGGAAATGGGAGAACGACGATGGCGACCGCCGCTGGATAGCTCCAACCCCCGCGGAGCTCCGGCACGAGATCGACCATTTCCATTTGCCCGGCGACAGCATCGCCAACAGAGACACGTGGGCCGAGTGGCACTACTTCAATGTCCTGTCAGAGGGTGGCAAGCGTTGGGCGTTCATCTCCTTCATCGTCGGCGGCGACGCGACCGGCACCAAATGGGGAGGCAAGCTCGGAATAACTTTGCGTGAGCAGAACCGCGCAACGCGTCGCTTTGGCGTAACACTCGATCGATCGCGGGTGCGTTTCTCCGCCACTGATGCGAATCTAGTTTTCGGCGATTCGCACGTGACTGTGTTGCCGAATGGTGACTACGAAGTAAAGGCGAGCGCCGGCAAAGCGGACATCTCGCTCACGGTGCATCCAGCGCCTTACGCTTATTTCCCGGGCGTCTCGATGGGCTCAGGAGGTTTTGTCTCTGGATACACCGTTCCAGCGCTCCGCGCGTCGGCGTCGGGAACGTTGTGCGTTGACCGTCAGTGCGAAAAGCTCACCGACGCGCAATCCTATCACGATCACAACTGGGGGGTCTGGCGCGGTGTGACCTGGGACTGGGGCGCATCGCGCGCCGGCCAGTACGCATTCCTTTATGGAAGGGTGATCACGCTGGACAGCGACGGGTCAGCTCCGGCGGTGCTGGTGTACCTGATCGACTCGCTCGGATTCCGTGGAGTGTTCCGGCCGAAGCTGATCTCATACGAAGACACCAGGACCATCCGCTCCGAAGGGACAATCCTTCGTGTCCCCGCGCGCGCGCGATTCTCCGACATTCGTGGGGACGACACGCTGAGCGTGGACATTTCGGTCGAGGATGCAATCGCCACTGATACTCGACCGCAGAACGCGAAGGAAGGAGAACGTGGCGACCCGCTGGGGACGGCAAAGGCGCACCCGTACTTCATCCAGATGAAGGGGAGGGCCCGCATCTCCGGTCGAATCGAGGGGCAACCACTCTCCGGGACCGGGATCGGATTCTTCGAGACATACCGTTGATGGACCGGCCTCGGCGTACGTATCTCATCGATTGTGGTTGGCATCCGGAAAACTGAAGCGGGGAGCTGTCACCTTGTAAGCTGGGAGCCGTTCAGCTTTCATACTGGCGGTTGTCTCCCGACTTGACAGCGGGACGTCGCGGCTTCCGATTGAACGTCATGTCCGCGGAAATTCATATCGGCACGCAGGGCTGGAACTACGATGCCTGGGTCGGGCCGTTTTATCCGACAGGCACGCGGCCGTCGGATTTCCTCACCGTTTACGCTCGCGCATTCGATTCGGTGGAAGTCGATTCCACCTTCTACGCCTCTCCTGCGGCGACGACGATACGAAGCTGGGTAGATCGCACTCCGAAGGGATTCATCTTCGCCCTCAAGCTCCCGCAGGAAATCACGCACGAGCACAGGCTGCGCGACGACAGCGGCGCATCGGAGGCGTTCTTCGAGCGCGCGCGGGAGCTGGGCGACAAGCTTGGACCAATTCTCGTACAGATGGGTCCTGATTTTCAACCCGGCGAGCTGCCCGCGCTCGTCGATTTCATCGGGCGGGTGCCAGCGGATCTCCGTATTGCCATCGAGTTCAGACATCGGGGGTGGATCACGGACGGTGTTCTCGCCCTTCTCGGGGAGCACAACATTGCTCTGGCTCTCGTCGATGGCAGGTGGATTCCGCGCAAGCTGATGTTAGCGCTCGCGGCCCGTCCGACGGCGGATTTCGCGTACATCAGATGGATGGGACCGAACCGCGACCTCGTCGATTATACTCGGGTGCAAGTCGATCGCTCGCAAGAGGTCGATCTATGGTCCGACGCGATAGAGGATCTGTCCGAAAAGGTGTCGCACGTTTACGGGTACGTAGCGAATACGTTCTCCGGGCATAGCCCGGCGACGGCGCGAGAGCTCCAGTACCGACTCGGGCAGACCCCCGTCGATCCGGATTTGCTCGGGGAGCAAATGTCGCTTTTCTGAAGCGCTATTCGACGAATGACTAACTGCAACAGAACAGGCGAGAGTTGCCAGTAGCGTAGATGTTAGTTGTCAGCAACTGTCTTGAGCGATGTTTGTCAAG
>CATPBD010000043.1 GCA_955652265.1 uncultured Gemmatimonadaceae bacterium
ATGGCAACCAGCCGGTCTCCCACGTCACGGGCAATGGGCGGGTGACGTATGGCGACAAGTATCTCACCTACGATCTCACGCTCCAGGCACAGCCGCTCTAGTTCACCGCTCTCTCGCATTCTTACCCGCTGCTTCCGCTGCGCGGAAGCTACGCGGGCCCGGTACAGGTTAAGGGTACGTCTCCCAATCTCCTCGTCAATACAACTCTGACGGGACCGGCCGGTGCCTTCGCGTACAACGGACTCGTCGACGCGGATCCCCCCGAGTATGGCGCGCGTGGACGCGCGACTTCGACCTCGCTCGACCTGCGGACTTTGCTCGAGAAGAACGCGCTGCCGCACACACAGCTCACGGGCCAGTACGATCTCGATTTGCGGGGTGAGAATCTGGCCACCCTTACCGGCAAGGCGGTGGCGTCGATCGAGAAATCGTCGCTTGCCGGATTCGGTGTCGATCCTTCCGTCGCGCGATTGCGCTTCGGGAACGGCGTCGTGACGGTCGATACGCTCGCGCTCAATGCCACTGGGCTCAAGGCACAGGCCTCCGGCACCTTCGGGCTGACCGGCGCTCACACCGGCTCGCTGAGATTTTCCGCGGTGATGGATTCACTGTCGCGAATTCGGGGGCTGGTACCGTCGCTCGCAACCACGTCGCAGCTCGACTCGTTGCGCGGCAGCGCGCAGCTCACGGGCGAGCTTGCGGGGAGTTCCGAGCATCTCTCGCTCAACGGAATCATTCACGCGAACGACGTACGACTTGGCACGCGAAGCGTCGAGAGCGTGCGCGGAACCATTCTCCTCGGCGACCTGACCAAACAGGCAACCGGCTCACTCATATTCGGCGCCGACACCGTCGCGCTCGGGCCGGTCGGCTTCAGCAGCATCAGAGCGTCGGTCGCGCTCGTATCGCCCACGTCCGGACACTTCAGCGCATCGATGCTGAGTCAGAGCGGCGTGCAGACCGATCTCGCCGGGAATCTCACTCGCAGCCGCGACACGACCATCGTGCGATTGGATTCGGCTGCGGTGCTGGTGGATTCCGACAATCGTTACCGGCTCGAATACCCCACGCGCATTCAGTTGTCGCACGGGTTTCTCGCACTCGATTCGCTGTTGCTGCAACACAGCAGCAAGGCAAAACTTGTCGTCGAGAACGTGCTCCTGAGCAGCGATTCAATCAAAGGGCACGTGCGGACCGATAGCGTCGACTTGCGACTCTTCCGCGCATTTGTGCCAGGACTGGCTGACGCGCGAGGTGCGATCGTGGCGGACGTAGACATTCGCGGAAGCACCAAGCAGCCCCAGCTATTCGGTCAGATATCCCTCGGCGACGGCTTCGCCCGATTCTCCAATCTCGGAACCACCTACGACCACATAATCGCCGACATCGCCCTTTCGGGAGACACAGTCCACATCAGAAAGCTTTCCGCGGAAACGGTAAAGGATCGGCGCGGTACGCTTTCCGTCACGGGCACATTGAGCTTCGAGCATTACGACAACCCGTCGTTCTCGCTCACCGCCAACGCTTCCAACTTTCACGCGATCGACAAGCCCGGCCTCGCGTCTCTCGACATATCGACGGGCCCGCCGGTGACGCTCACTGGCTCTACCCAGAACGCGGTTATGCGCGGGAATGTCCGCGTCGAGCGCGGGACGATATACATCCCCGAAGTCGTGAAGAAGCAGATCATCGATCTCAACGACCCGGAGTTCCAGAACGCCGTGGACACGCTGCTCTCGCTGAACCGAGACTTGATGCCCCGCGCGCCCAAGGCCGTGGCGCGGAATCTCCGGCTCGAAAATGTGAATGTCGATATCGGACCCGACGTTTGGCTTCGTTCATCCGAAGCGAATATCAAGCTCGGCGGCTCGCTCAACGTCACGCTCGCGCCACCAAATCCGAACGAGCCGCCCCGGCTCGCGCTCGAGGGACAACTCAGCGCCGACAAGGGGACGTACAGACTCAATCTCGTCGATCCATTCATCCAGCCTACCTTCGACGTCGAGAGCGGAGTGCTTCGCTTTTTCGGCACTCCTGATTTAAATCCGTCGCTGGACATCAGGGCAATCCATACGGTACGTCAGCCGAGACAGAGCGCGAATGGACGCGACGTGAGAGTGGAAGTTGATATCACCGGCACTCTCGCGCAGCCAAAGCTCGCGCTCAGAAACCCCGACAACCTGCCGCTGTCGGAGAGCGACTTGCTCAGCTACCTCGTCACGGGTGAGCCAGCTGTGGGTCTCGACAACACGACAGGTCAGGTCGCAGGACTGGGGGTGCGCTACCTCGGGAACATCTTCGCCAACGCAATTCCGCGAAACGTGCTCGATATCGTCGAGGTGCAAACGGCGGCGCCGGGCACCGATCCGACGACGCAGGGTAGCACCGCCAGCTCCTCCTACTACAGTTTGCTCAACACGCGCGCGATCGTCGGCAAGCAGCTTGGCAGCCGGTGGTTCCTCGGACTGAGCACAGGATTATGCTTCGTGAATCCGGCCGCCTTCAAGGAAAACCTGGGACTTCAACTTGAGTACCGGATCAGCTCGCTGTACAGCGCACAGGCCGCCATCGAGCCGGGCTCGAGCAACACCAGATGCGACAAGGGCACGGCGCCGAGCTTCACACCGACTCAGACCCCGTCGCAGCTCGGGTTCGATCTATTCCGCAACTGGCGTTTCTAAAGTGTTGCTGGCTCGTCAATTACGAGGTTCACGCTAGTGAGAAGTTCGCTGCACAGATGTAAATTCCGTACCAGCCCCTCGAGCCTTATCCGCATAACTGATGGCGAAGAATCTGCGAGAAAGAGATCTGATGATGTGCCGCTCCTGCGGAAACGAGGAGCGCGCGTCGGAAGGATACCCATGCGCGGATTGCGGAACTTTCGTCTGCATCATTTGTAACTTTCGCGGGATCACGCTGTGCAAGAAATGCGTCGCGAAACGTCCGGAGCCGCCGTTGACGCCGAGCAGATCAACGAAGATCGATTGGCCCGAGCATTGAGCGAGAGTGTCACAGCCATCGCCGCGATCGCGCCGATGCTGTGCGAGCCGGACGTAAGGACGACCCAGGTATCACAGCTTCTTCACGGCCACATTTCACTCGTGGTCGAGCGACAAGGTTTGTGGCTGCACGTCAAGGGAGCTGACGGATATCCGGGCTGGGTTCATCAGGGATACGTGATCACGATGCCAGAGCCTGTTCCGCCGCTCTCGGAAACCGGCTGGAATGATCCCCGCCCACTCTCACTCGGATGCACCGTGCGCGACGAACACGGCGCCACGCGCAAGCTCCCGCTTGGCGCTCTGGTCACCGAGGGGCAGGAAAGGTTCGCCGGACTGGCGATGACGCTCGAAGAGCGTCGCAAGAGTTTTCCACCCGAGCCGGATTCGATCACCGCATCGGCTATGACATTCTTCGAGGGAACCTCGTACGAATGGGGCGGCGTGACGCCGTGGGGCTGTGACTGCTCCGGGCTCGTGTCGAGCTCCTTCCATCTCCACGGCGTAAACGTGCCGCGTGATGCGTGGATGCAGGCATCGACGGGCGAGCCGGTGGAATTCATTCGCGATCTGCGCCCGGCCGATCTTCTCTTTTTTTCCGACGAGCCCGATGGAAAGATCACCCATGTTGCGATCTCGCTCGGCGGAACGCGCGTGGTCCATCTTGCGCTAGGGCGCGGCGGTTACGCCGTGGACGATCTCGAGAGCGGGGACGAATACACGGATCTCCTGGTCCAACGATTCCGGTTTGGACGTAGAATCCTGGAAGAGAACTGAAAAGAGCGCTGCCGTCCGCTGCCCGCTAATCGCTATTCGCTACACGCTAACTGCCTCGGAACCGTTCTGCGCTAGCTGACCATTATGCTGGGCGTCCCCGTAACCATGGGCTGCTGCGTGGGTCCAGTGACAAGTAATCTCGCCGCCGCCGTCGGCTGACCGTCCAGCGTGACTTGCATCGTGTACTGTCCCACCACATTGAGCGGGAGGTCCACGACGGCGATGATCGGCAGGTCCAGCTCGAACACAGGATTCTGAGCCGGCGCCACGCTCATCTCACCGGATGATGACCAGAGCTCCTCCTCGAATGGGGAGAGCCAGCGGAGCGTGAGCCTGTGCGCCCCGGTGTCGTCGCCATCCGCCTTGAGTCGAACGACGAAGTGTGTCCGCGGATGAATGGTCGGTAGTCCCGCCACCTGCACGGCGTCGAAGACGCCCAGGATGTTGAGCTTCCCCTCCTGAGAGAGGTTGGCGGCGTCGGCGAACACAGCGAACGAGATGTGCATGACGCAAAGTAGCCGCGCCGCGCCCGCTCCGGCTAGCTTTCGTCGATGACAGAATCAGCTACGCACCCCTCGTCCATAACGGCAGACCCCGCCGCACATCCCCCGTTCGGTTTTACAGATGTACTGCTGTTCACGATGGCGGTGATCTGGGGGATAAACTTCGTGGTGGTGAAGTACGCCACCCACATTTTCAACCCTGTTGCGTTCACCGGCCTGCGCGTGGGAATCGCCGCTGTGTTTCTTCTGCTGGTCGCCTTTGCAGGTCGTCGAGCGGCACTCTCCCGTCGCGATGTGATCCGTCTCCTTCTCCTGGGCGTACTCGGAAACGGGCTTTATCAGCTCTTCTTCGTGCTCGGTGTAGCGCGCACGCGCGCGGGGAACGCGTCACTGATAGTAGGCGCGGCGCCTGCCTTCATTGCACTCGTTGCACGGGCGCGGGGGATGGAGCGGGTGAAGCCGATGACGCTCGTCGGCATAGCGCTCTCGGTCATCGGCGTGGCATTCGTGATCGTCGGGAGCGCGAGCTCGCCCAGGGGTGACGCGACACTGCTTGGCTCGTTGCTCGTCTTCGTCGGCGTGATCTGCTGGACCCTTTACACGATAGGCCTCCAACCCTATGCGGAGCGGATCGATGTGATCCAGCTCTCCGCGGTGACGCTGGTCGGTGGGGCAATACCTCTTCTGATTGTGTCGGCCCCGGCGTTGATCTCAACCAACTGGGGTGCTGTCGGAATGGGAGGGTGGCTCGCGGTATTTTATTCGAGTGTGATATCGATGGGCGTCGCCTATTTCTTCTGGTATCGCGGCCTGCGGGTACTGGGCCCCACGCGCACC